>JBJTPA010000153.1:0-11709 GCA_046074885.1 Planctomycetaceae bacterium | reverse complement strand
TCCTCCAGACCGACGCCGCGATCAACCCGGGCAACTCGGGCGGTCCGCTCGTGGACGTGCATGGCCGCGTGGTCGGCATCACCACCGCGATCGTGGGCCGCGACTACTCGGGCATCGGCTTCGCGATCCCGAGCAACACCGCCCGGTCCGTGTGCGAGTCGATCCTCGCGGAAGGGGCGCCGGACCGGGGCTATCTCGGGCTGTCGCTGAAGCGGTCGGCCGGCGCCGCCGGAACCGCCGGCGTCGAGGTGACGGCCGTGGAGCCCGGCTCGCCGGCGGCGCTGGCGGGGGTCGCTCCGGGCGACGTGATCGTGGGCTTCGACGGCGACGACGTGGAGAGCCCCGGCGAGTTCGTGCTCCTCGTGACCCGGGCGGCCGTCGGCACGGCGCGACCGCTCGAGGTCGTCCGCCGCGGCGAGCGGCTCACGCTCCGGGTCACCGTGGGCCGGCGGCCCCGCGACGGCTGACGACCCGCCCGCGGCGGGGGGCCGCGCACGCCGCTGGCGGCGGCCCGCGAGCCGCGATACGATCCTCCCCGACGGCGTCCGCACGCCGCGACCGACACCACGCGCAGGGGATCGCCGACCGATGGAAGCGTTTCGCAGAATCCAGACCGGCAAGAAGGGCGACATCCACATGGTCGCCTTCAAGGACGCGAAGATCCTCGACGACGTGACGCTCGACGAGATCCGCAAGGAGATCGGCCAGCTGCTGGGCAACTCCTCCGGCCCGGACGTGCTCCTCGACTTCGCGAACGTCGAGTTCATGTCGAGCGCGATGCTCGGCCTCCTCGGCCAGCTGCACCGGAAGATCAGCGCCGGCCACGGGCGGTTGAAGATGTGCGGCATCCGTCCCGAGATCATGCAGGTCTTCAAGATCACGAGCCTCGACAAGCTGTTCAGCATCCACAAGGACGCGCCGACCGCCCTGGCGACGTTCACCTGAGGGCGGCCCCACCCGTGGATTCCACCGCGGCAGCGAGCGACGGCGGCCGCCACGGCGGCGTGGACGTGGTGATCGCCGAGGACAGCCGCATCCAGGCGAAGATGCTCCAGCGCCGGCTGGAGGAGGCGGGCCACCGCGTCCGCTGGGGCGAGACCGGCGCGGCGGCCCTGGCCCTCGTCCGCGAGCGGCGGCCCGACATCATCGTCTCCGACATCGAGATGCCGGAGATGACGGGCTACGAGTTCTGCAAGGCGGTGAAGGGGGATCCCGCGCTCCGCACGATCCCCTTCATCCTGCTGTCCACGCTCTCCGACCCCGTGGACATCATCCGCGGCCTCGACGCGGGGGCCGACAACTACGTCACGAAGCCCTACGAGCCCGACTACCTCCTCGGCCGGATGCGGTCGCTCCTGGCGACGCCGCTCGGCGACGCGGCCGACGCCTCGGCCACGCTCGAGGTGTCGCTCGCCGGGCAGACCTTCCGCGTGCAGGCGGGCCGGCAGCAGGTGCTCAACCTGCTCGTCTCGACGTTCGAGAACGCCGTCGCCAAGAACCAGGAGCTCGTGGTGGCCAACCAGGAGCTGTCCGTCGCCCGCGACAGCCTCGAGAAGACCAACGCCGAACTCGTCGGGCTCAACGCGGAGATCTCCCGCCGCAACGCCCAGATGGTCCGCGACCTCGAGGCGGCGGCGAAGGTGCAGCGGTCGCTGCTCCCGGCGGCGGATGCCACGCTGCCCGGCGCGACGGTCGCCTGGCGCTACGTCCCGTGCGCCGACCTCGCCGGCGACTTCCTCAACGTCTTTCCGCTCGACGCCGAGCACGCGGGCCTGTTCGTCGTGGACGTCAGCGGCCACGGCGTGCCGTCGTCGCTGATGGCGGTCACGGTGGGCCGGTTCCTCGTGCCGAAGGTGTCGGAGTCGTCGCTGCTCGTCCGGCAGGGGGCCGACGGCCGGATCGTGGTCGTGCCGCCGGCGGACGTGGCGACCCAGCTCAACCGGCTCTTCCAGGCCGACGAGTTCTCGGGGCTCTACGTCACGATGCTCTACGGCGTGCTCCACCTGCCCACGGGCCGGCTCGACTACGTCTCGGGGGGCCACCCCGCGCTCGTCCGCGTGCCGGCGGGGGGCGGCGACGTGGAGCACCACGCCGCCGAGGGCTTTCCGATCGCGTTCGTGCCCGACGTATCCTACGAGCAGAAGACGCTGCTGCTGGCGGCGGGCGACCGGATCTACCTCTACTCCGACGGCGTGCCGGAGGCGATGGATGCCGGCAAGCAGCCTTTCGGTGACGAGCGGATGAACGCCTGCCTGCGCGACGCACGGTCGCGGCCGCTCGACGACAGCGTGGCCGGCCTGCTCGCCGCGGTGGAGCGGTGGTGCGAGCCGGCCGGCCCGCTCGACGACGTCACGATCCTGGGCCTCGAGTGGCGGCCGTAGGGCTGCGGCCCTTCGGCCGGTAGTGGCAGGAGCCGGCGTCGGCGATCCGATCCCAGCCGTCGTCCACGCCGATGAGCGTCTCGGCGCCGCCGAGGAACATCGCGCCGTCGGGCCGCAGGGCCCGCTTCATCCGGCCCACGAGCGCGGCCCGCGTCGGGACGTCGAAGTAGAGCATCACGTTCCGCAGGAAGATCACGTCGCACGGCGGCATGGGCGGCCACGGGCCGACGAGGTTGAGCTGGCGGAACTCGACCAGCCGGCGGCACTCGTGGGTCACGCTCCACTTGCCCTGCAGCGGCCGGAAGTGCTTCGCGAGCAGCTGCGGCGTGAGGCCCCGCGCCGTCTCCAGGCCGCTGTACACGCCCTCGCGGGCCCGCGCGAGCGCGGCTTCGGAAAAATCGCTGGCGATGATCCGGACCCGCCAGGCGGCGAGCAGGTCGCGGAAGTGCTCGTGGAGCAGCATCGCGATGCTGTAGGGCTCCTGGCCGGTCGAGCAGGCCGCCGACCAGATCACGAGCGACCGCTCGCGGGCCCGCCGCCCGGCGAGGTCGGCGATGATCCGGCGCAACGCCTCGAAGGGCGCCTGGTCCCGGAAGAACGACGTCTCGTGCGTCATCATCGCGCAGAGCACGTCGCGCTCGAGCGACGGGTCGCCCCCGTGCTTCACGCGGTCGATGAGCGTCTCGATCCCGGGCAGCTTCCGCTGCCGCACGATCGGCAGGAGCCGCGCCGCCACGAGATACTGCTTCGAGTCGTCGATGCAGACGCCGGTGGCGCGCTTGAGCAGCCCGCGCAGGAACGAGAACTGCGGTTCCGCGACCTTCATCGGGGGCGCTCCGGCGGCGTCAGCCGCCGCGTCTCCGGGTCCGCAGGGCGATCTCCACCCCGACCTGGCCGAGCGGCAGGACGGCGTCGGCCAGCCCCGCGCGGACGACCTCGCCCGGCATGCCCCAGACCACGCTCGAGAACTCGTCCTGGGCGAGGACCGCCCCGCCCGACTCGACGATCGCGCGGCTGCCGGCGAGCCCGTCGCGACCCATCCCGGTGAGCACCACGCCGAGCGTGCCGGCGCCCCAGACGCGGGCCGCCGAACGGAAGAGGACGTCGGCCGCGGGACGGCAGGAGTTCTCCGGGGGAGCGTCGGTGAGCCGGGCCCGGGTGAGGCCCGCGCTGCCGGCGACCTCGAGGTGGCGGCCGCCGGGGGCGATGACGACGGCGCCGGGCTGGAGCGGCAGGCCGTCCGTCCCCTCCACGACCGGCACGCCGCAGAGCTTCGTGAGCCGCTCGGCGAGCTGCGTCGTGAAGAAGGCCGGCATGTGCTGGACGACGAGGATCGGCACGCCTGCGTCGGCCGCGCAGGCGGCGAGCACGTCGGCGAGGGCCGTCGGACCGCCCGTCGAGACGGCGATGACGACGCCCCGGACGGCGTCCCGCCGCGCGACCGCAGGGCGGGGCGGCGCCGCCGGAGCGGCCGCTCCGGCCACCGTCGCACCGCCGCCGGACGGCACGAGCGCCCGGATCCGCGTCACCACCTCGGCGCGGATCCGCTCCGCCACCTCGCCTGGCTCGAGGCCGGCCGGCTTGGCGACGTAGTCGTTCGCACCGGCGAGCAGGGCGTCCACCGTGGCCTTCGCGCCCCGTTCGGTGAGGCTCGAGAACATGAGCACGGGAAGTTTCGGATGCTGCCGCCGGATCTCGCGGAGCGCCGCGAGGCCGTCCATCACCGGCATCTCCACGTCGAGCAGCACGATGTCGGGGACGTCGCGGGCCAGCGATTCGAGGCAGGCCCGGCCGTTGACGGCCGTGGCCGACACCCGCACGTCGGGCTCGCGGTCGAGCGTCGTGGCGAGGATGCCGCGGATCGTGGCCGAGTCGTCGCAGACGAGCACGCGGATCGCCCGCGGGGCGGCGGCCACGTCCGCCTCCGTGCAGACGCCGAGATCGACGAGCTTCCGCAGGAGCGCCCCCGGCGTGAAGGGCTTGGCAAGGTAGCCGTCGACCCCGGCCGAGTGCGCCTCGGCCACGCGGCCGCGGTCGTGCTCGGTCGAGATCATGAGCAGCGGCAGGTCGCGGTGCGGCCCGTCGGCCCGGAGGCGGCGGACGAGCTCGAGGCCGTCCATGACCGGCATGTGCCAGTTCACGGTGACGAGGTCGGGGCGGCCGCCGGCCGCCAGGGCCTCGAGGGCCTCGGCGCCGTTGGCGGCCTCCTGGCACTCGAACCGCGCGCCGCGGAGCGTCCGCGCCACGATGCTCCGGCTCGGCTTCGAGTCGTCGACGATGAGCGCCCGCATGGTTCCGGTCTCGGGGAGCACCTACGCCAGCAGCCTACTGCGGCACGACCGACCCAACCAGACGAGGCACGTCGCGTTCGTCGATCATTCGTTCGAGGTTCTGCTCGTGGCCCAGTCGCCTCGCGACTGGAATCCGGTCCGTCGATCGACAGGGAAATCCGGTTGCGAGGCAACCGGACCACGGGCCGGCCTGCGACCACACATCGAAATGGCTCCGGTGGATCACGCCTGAGGAACACGTGTTCGCCGCATCATCTGTCGAGCATTGTGCAAGCGTGCTGCAGCCTGCACGGCCTGGGGAAGCCGCTTCAGCGCTTGTACTCGTGCACGAGAGTCTGCAGGGCCTGGGCCATGCGGGAGAGCTCCTGGGAGGCCACCTGCGTGTTCGCGGCGCCCTCGGCGGTGTTCTGCGCGGCGCGGGCCACCTGCAGGATGTTCTCGGCGATCTCGCCCGAGCCGGTCGTCGCCTCGGCGATGGCCCGGCTGATCTCGCCGGTGGTCGCCGACTGCTCCTCGACCGCGGCCGCGATCTTCGTCTGCAGGGCGTCGATCCGTTCGATCACCGTGCCGATCTCGGCGATCGCGCCCACGGCCCGCTGCGTGTCGGCCTGCATCCCCTGGATGCGGCCGCCGATGTCCTCCGTGGCCTTCGCCGTCTCGCGGGCGAGTTCCTTGACCTCGTTCGCCACCACCGCGAAGCCCTTGCCTGCGTCTCCTGCGCGCGCCGCCTCGATCGTCGCGTTGAGCGCCAGGAGGTTCGTCTGCTCGGCGATCGAGTTGATCACCTTCACGACGGCGCCGATCTCGGTGCTCGACCGGCCGAGCGCGGCCATCGTCGATGACGTGGTGGAGGCGGCGTCCACCGCGCGGCGGGCCGTGGCGGCGGCGTCCTGGGCGTTCCTCGCGATCTGGTGGATGCTCTCCACGAGGTTGTCGATCGAGCCCGAAACGGTCCGCGCGTTGCCGCTGACCTGCTCCGCTGCGGCCGAGACGAGGTTGGCCTGGGCCGTGGTCTCCTCGGCCGCCGCGCTCATCTGCTGGCTCACGCTCGTGAGCTCCTCCGAGGCGCTCGCCAGGGCGTGGGTGTTGTCCACGATGCCCCCCACGAGCTTCGCCTGCCGCTCGCCCTCGCGGGTCAGCCGCCGGGCGATGAGGGTGGAGACCGCGAGAACCCCGGCGGCCGCGAGGCCGAAGATCATGCGGCCGAGATTGGCGAGCCGGCGGACCGGCGCCAGCACTTCGGCCTCGTCGATTTCGGCCACGATGGCCCACTGGACGGCGGCATCGCCGTTGGCGATGTCGAGCGGCTCCCACGACGTGAGCACGCTCTCGCCGCGGTAGTCGGTGCTCATCTGCGTGCCGGCGCGATGCTCGTCGAGGGCGGCCCGGGTGGCGGCGGTATCGACGCGGATTTTTGGATTCAACACCACCGAATCGAAGCCCAAGGCCTTGGCGAACCGCGATTCGGTGCGAAACATCCTGTCGGGGCCCACCGCGTAGATCTCCCCGGTCTCGCCCATGCCGGTCGTTTCGCCGACGCGGGCCTGGATGCGGGCGAGGTCGATCGCGAAGGCGATCGCGCCCACCACTCGGCGGCCCTCGTGGATCGGGGCGACCACGAAACCGGTCGGCCGCATGAGGGCCGGGGCGTAGCGGTCGAACCCGCTGAAGAACACGAGCTCGCTTCTGCCGCTTCGGATCGCCTCCTCGACGCTCTTGGCGAGGTGGGTGCCGGCCAGCACCCCGCGGCGGATGGATGCGCCGAAGTCGATGTGCTTCTCGACCGTGTAGACGACGGTGCCGGTCGCGGCGTCGATGAGCAGGAGGTCGGCGATGCCGAATTCTCGCAGTGCGAGCCGCAGCCGGGCATGGGCCGCGGCGTGGGCTTCCGTGTACGCCGACCCGTCCGCGGCCGCGTCGAGATTCCTCCTCGCGTCGAAGGGATGCTCGTTGCCGCGGATGTAGAGGTCCTGCAGACGGACGGCGTTGTCGTCGAGGGCATCCACGAGGCCGGCCGTCCTGAATTCGCCGCCACCCGCCTGGCGAACGAGGGCGACGAGGGCGCCCGCGTAGTAGGCATCGAGATCGTCGCGAACCGCGGCGAAGCCCTCCTCGTCCAGGCCCGCCTGACCGCCGGCCATGGCGAACCCGTCACGCAGGGCACGCAGGGCCTCGAGAGTGGCCGCATCTTCGGCGACGGCGAGAACCTGCTCCCGCTGGGAGCGGAAGAACCGATCGACCGACTTGGTGGTGAGTGCGCGGACGGTCTCGAGCCTCTGAAACGCCTGGCTGGTGATCGCGTCGGCCGCGAAGTGGTGGAGCAGGATGCCGGTGACGGCCAACGGCAGCAGCGATACCGCCAGCAGGGAAAGCAGGAGGCGGTTGCCGAGGAAGGCCAACCAGGCGGAAGGCGGCCTCGCGGCTGGGCGGGCGTTGGCGGAAACCGGCGGGAAGGCGGACGTCATGGGTTCACTCCGAGGTGGACGAGGGAGGCGTTCGCTGTCGTCCGCCCGTGCGGACAAGGCTCTGGCAGTCGATGAGGTGCACGAGACGGTCATGGGCGGCGAACACGCCTGTCACGGCCGCGTCGGCCTCGGCGGCATGGGGCCGCTCGACCGCGGCGGCCGGGATCTCGACCACGTCGAGCACCTCGTCCACGAGCAGGCCGACCCAGTCGTCGGCCGCCACCTGGAGCACGAGGTGGGCCGCCGCCCGGCGGTCGGCCGGCACCGGGAGGCCGAGGCGGACCGCCGGATCGAGGATCGGCACGATCCGGCCCCGCACGTGAATGAGGCCGAGCACGCCGGCGGGCGCCAGAGGCACCCGCGTCACCACCCGGGTGCCGAGCACCTCGGCGACGGCGTCGGCCTCCACGGCCAGACAGTGGTCGCCGACGCGGAACGTGCAGTGGCGGGTGGCGGTGGATGCGTTCATGGGTGGCTCAGGCATGGAGGAGCCGCGCCGCTGCGGCGCGGTCGATGCGCTCGGCCGCCCGGCCGCCGAGCGCGAGCGGGCCGGCCGCACCGTCGCCCGAACGCGATGAGGCCTCGACGGGAAGGACGTCAACGATGCCGTGCACCTCGACGGCGACGTCGTCGGCGCCGCTCCCCAGCACGACGAGCCTGGCGGTGTCCGCCGCAGGCCCGATCGGCGCGCCGAGGACCGTATCGGCGTCGATCACGGGCGTGTACCGGTCGCCACGACGGACGACCGTCCGCTCCCCGAGCCGTTCGAGGTCGGTCCGCGGATGCCGCTCGAGCCGCGCCACCTCGCCGAGCGGCAGCGCGATCCGCCGGCCGCCGCGGGTGGTGCAGACGAGGTATCGGTCGGCCGCGGTGAGCGCGGCCGGCGCGACGGATTCGTCCTCGGGCGGGATCGGGGGCAGGCGGGTCGCGCGGAGGATGCCGCGGAGGTCGAGGATCAGGACGACGCCTCCGTCGCCGAGCACGGTCGCCCCCGCGAAGGAGCCGAGCTGGGCGAGCATGGCCCCGATCGGCTTGACGACGATCGTCGTCAGCGTGGCGGCGTCGAGCAGGCCGCCACCGGCCGCGTCCTCCCGTAGCCCGTCCACGACGAGGCCGAACTCATGGTCGTCCACCCGCACGACGACGACCGTGCCGTCGCCCCTGCGATCAGGCGCGGTCTCGAGCCCGAGGAACTCGGCGAGGAACACGACCGGCACGAGCCGCCCGCGGACCCGCATCACGGGTGCGTCGGGGCGGCCCTCGATCCGCGGCCCGGAGCGGTCGGGCCGCAGGGGCACGAGCTCGCGGACGGCGGGCTGTGGAATCGCGTACCGCTCGCCGCGGCAGCGGACGACGAGCGCCGGCACGATCGCCAGCGTCAGCGGCACGCGGACGCGGACCGTCGTGCCGAGGCCGGGCCGGCTCTCGAGGTCCACGGTGCCGCCGATGGCCTCGATGTTCGTCCGCACCACGTCCATGCCAACGCCGCGGCCCGACACGCTCGTGACCTGGCGGGCGGTCGAGAACCCCGGCTCGAAGATGAACTGCAGCACCTCGTGGTCGGGAAGCGCGGCCGCCGCCTCCGCCGTCACCAGGCCGCGGGCCACGGCCTTGGCGCGGACCGCCTCGACCGGGATGCCGCCGCCGTCGTCGGCCACCTCGATCGTGACGCGGCCGCTCTCCTGGAAGGCGCGGAGCGAGAGGCGGCCCTCGCGGGGCTTGCCGCGGGCCACGCGGTCGTCGGGGGCCTCGATGCCGTGGTCCACGGCGTTGCGGACGAGGTGGGTGAGCGGGTCGCGGATCGCCGCGACGAGCGACCGGTCGAGCTCGGTGTCGGCGCCGTCGATGACGAGCCGGACCTCCTTCCCGCAGGCCACGGCGACGTCGCGGACGGTGCGGGGGAACTTGCCGAGCACGTGGTCGATCGGCTGCAGCCGCGTCTTGACGGCGGCCTCCTGGAGCGAGCCGGTGACGGCGTTGATCCGCTGGGCCGCGGCCAGCACGGCCGGGTCGGACGTGTCGATGCTGCGGAGCTCGTTGCGGGCGAGGACGAGCTCGCCGACGAGGTCGAGGATCGACGCGAGCACGCCGACGTCCACGCGGATCGTCGTGTCGGGTGCGGCGGCGGCCGCGGGGACCGGGGCGGGGGCCGATGCGGCCGCGGCGGGCGGCGACACAGACGGCGGGACGATCGGGGCCGGAGCGGCCGGAGGCGGCTCCGCCGCCGACGCGGCCTGGGGAGCGGGCTGCGCCGACGTCGGCCCTGCCTCGGCTGCCGCCGCGAGTGCCCGCGACAGCTCGCGGAAGTCGTGGTCGCCCTCGGCGCCCGTGTCGCGGATCGAGTCGAGGATGATCCGTACGGCGTCCACGAGGGCGTAGAGCGGCGCCGACGAGCGGGCGTCGAACGCGACCGCGCCGTCGCGGATCCGGCCGAGGAGGTGTTCGCCGGCGTGGGCCAGCGCCCCGAGCCGCGAGAACCCGAAGAAGCCGCTGTTGCCCTTGATCGTGTGGATGGAGCGGAACACGCCCGCCACGAGCTGCGGGTCGTCGGGGGTCCGCTCGAGCGCGAGCAGGTCGCGGTCGAGCGCGTCGAGGTTCTCCGCCGACTCGACGAGAAACTCGGCGATGAACTCGCTGTTGTCCTGCATGGCGGGCCGGCGACCTTGCGGATTGCGGCGACCCTGCGGCCGCCAATCCCGCAATCTTACGCCGCGTTTCGCGGCCCGGATGGCGGCGGGCTGCGCCGCACGACCGCGACAATCGGCCCAACCCGGCTTCGGGACTGCCCACGCCCTTCCGCTTGACGTTCGCCTCCGCCCTCCGGGCTTCGGCTCACTGCGTGTCCGCTGCGCTTCGGCATCCTGCCTGCGCTTGCTTCCACAGCCCGCTCCAGGGCATGACCAGCCCCTCGCCTGCCCCACATTGATCGAGGAAGGCCCGGGGCTGGCCATCCCCTCGAGACGGCGTAGGTGACCGAGCGCAGCCCGGAGGGCGAGAGCGAAGGCACCTCCGAGTGAGCGGAGGGCACGGGCACCGATCCGCCGCAGGCGGATTGGTCGGCCCGTAGCGAACGTCCGGCGAGAGGGTGAGGGCGGTCCCGGGCCGGTTGGGCGAACACGCGATGTGCTCCCAGAGGCCGGCCGCCTTCGGGGCGGCAGCCCGGGGCGGTTGGGCTCGTCAGCCCGCGGCGGGCGGCTCGCCACCGGGCGTGTCGTCCAGCATCTTCGTGAAGTCGAAGTCGCCGAAGCCGCCGCCGAAGTTGAACTCCTCGCCGCCGGATGCTTCGTCGGTGGCCGCCTGGCGGGCCGGCGACTCGGCTTTGGGTGCCGCCTGCGGCCGCGCGCCCGGCGTGCCCTGGGGCCGCTTCCGCATGTCGGCGGCGACCGTCTCCAGCCACTCGGGCGACGGGAAGGCGTAGGGGCGAAACTTCTCGAGCGTTCCCGTCTCCTCGTGGATGAACAGGGCCCGCTGCGGCCCGAGCTTGCTCGCCAGCGGGCTGTCCACGAGCTGGCTCGAGTCGTTGGAGCTCATCTGGAACAGCACCCGCAGCTCGAACTCCTTGAGCGTGTTGCGCTCGAAGGTCCGCTGCAGGTTCGTGAGCGAGTCGCACCAGATGATCGTGTGGACGCCGACCGCGGGTCCGTCCTTGAGGATCGTGGTGAAGTTCTGGGCGGGGGTGGCCTTCTTCTCCCCCATCGAGAAGCCGAAGTCGCCCTCGTCGCGGCGGAGCTCGCGGTAGCGGGCCAGGTCGCGGATCACGAGGAACACCGCCTCGCCGTCGAGCACCTGCTCGTCGATGCGGCGCTGGACCTCGGCGGCGAGCGAGGCCATCGCCTCGCCCGTGGCGAGCCGGCCGGCGATGGTGATCTCGTGCGGCAGGTGCGTGGCCAGCGCCGCGAGCAGGAGGTCCGGCTTCTCCTCGGCGATCGCCGGCTCGAGGAGCACGAACCGGCCGGGCCGACCGAGGCCGCCGCCGGGATGGGGGTCGAGGCCCGCCGCGAGGCTCACGATCGACATCGCCAGGAGCGTCGCGCCGAGATCCTCGCGTTGCCCCACGATGAGCATGTTGGCGCCACCCTGGCGGCGGAAGATCGCCGTGGTGGGATCCTTGATCGCGATCGCGTCGCCGAGCCAGGCGAGCGGCGCCACCGGCGGCTTGCCGTGGACGGTGCCACCGGCGAGCAGTTCGCCGAGCAGCTTGTTGCCGGCGGGGTCGGCCGCCTCGTTGCCGTCGAAGACGATCCGCGGCAGCTGCGGGATGTCGGTGCGGCGGTCGGCGAGTGCCCGCAGCGCCCCCAGGAACCGCTCCCGCCGCTCGTCGTTGAGGAACACGACCTGGAAGGGGCTGTTGCCCTCGACCATGCCGTTGGCGTCGTTGTAGATCGCCTCGCCCGGGCGGGTGAGGAGCCGGGCCGCGGTGTTGTCCTCGGAGAGGATGAGGCTCGAGTCGGCCTCGTTGCACTGCAGCGCCACGCGGACGGCCATCTGCCCCATCGTGGCCCGCGGCAGGCTGTAGGAGCCGCCGAGCGTCTGCGAGCCGAGCAGCACGTGCATGCCGAAGGCACGGCCCTG
>JBJTPA010000152.1:0-3446 GCA_046074885.1 Planctomycetaceae bacterium | reverse complement strand
GTCGCGCCGCCGAGGTAGCGGTAGAGCGGCAGGCCGCAGTGCTCGGCGGCGGCGTGGGCCACCGCGAGCGAGACACCGAGGATGGCGTTGGCGCCGAGCTGCTTCTTGTTGGGCGTGCCGTCGAGCTCGAGCATGAGCTCGTCCACGGTCGTCTGGTCGAGGGCATCCACCCCCTCGAGCTCCTCGGCGATCCGGCTGTTGACGTTCTCGACCGCCTCGAGCACGCCCTTGCCCAGGTAGGCGCTCGCGTCGCCGTCGCGCTTCTCCCAGGCCTCGTGGGCGCCGGTGCTCGCGCCCGAGGGCACCGCGGCCCGGCCGAAGGCGCCGTCGGCCAGCGTCACGTCCACCTCGATCGTCGGGTTGCCACGGCTGTCGAGGATCTGGCGGGCGTGGACGTCGGCGATCGTGGACATGCGGGGCCTCGGTGTGGAGATGGAGGGGCGTGGCTGGATTCATCGGCATTTCGCCGACGGCGGCCGCAATTGTGGCGATGGAACCGGTGTACGCAAGGCCGGAATGACGTGGTCCGGGCGGGTAGGGACGCGACGCCGATCCCCAGGAAGCCCGGAGCGCGAGCGACGGGCATGCGGGTGGAAGGCCCAACGGCTCCGCGATGGCCTGGTGGGGTGACGGTCCGCATTCCCCGCGCTGGCGCTTGGGGCTTCCTGACGGCAGGCAGCGCCATTTCTCGGGAAGCCCCGGAGCGCGAGCGACGGGATCGACGCGACAAAAATATTCGAGGCGCGACAGACAGGGTATTCTCGTGATGATGTTCACCGGGCTCGTCGAAACGTGCGGGCGTGTCGTGGCCTTCGTCCCGGAGCCACCGGGCACGCGGCTCGCGATCGACGCGGGCCCCGTCGCGCAGGACGCGCAGCTCGGCGACAGCGTCTGCGTGAGCGGCTGCTGCCTGTCGGTGGTTCGAATCGACGGCGCGACGCTGGCGTTCGAACTCGGCCCCGAGACGCTCGCGCGGACGACGCTCGGCGGACTCGCCGCGGGCGCCCCGGTGAACCTCGAGCGGTCGCTGCGGCTCTCCGACCGGATCGGCGGCCACCTCGTGACGGGCCACGTGGACGGCGTGGGGCGGCTCGCGGCCCGCGCGCAGGATGGAGAGTGGGTGACCTGCCGATTCACGGCCGCCCCCGAGTTGCTCGCGCAGCTCGCCCCGAAGGGCTCGGTGGCGATCGACGGCGTGAGCCTCACGGTCGTGGACGTGACGGCGGCCGACTTCAGCGTGGCCCTCATCCCGCACACGCTCGCCGTCACGACGCTCGGGCACCGGACCGTCGGCGACGGCGTCAACCTCGAGACCGACCTCGTGGCGAAGTACGTGGCCCGGTGGCTCGAGGCCCGCGGGGCGGATCGCGCATGACCCACGACGCCCCGGGCCCCGCCGCACCGCCGCCGCGGCAGACGACGGCGTATCTCAAGAAGCTCTTCGCGGAGGTCGGCTTCACGCTCGACCCCCGCCGCGGCCAGAACTTTCTCGTCGACCTGAACCTCATCGACGTCCTCGAGAAGGCGGCGGCGATCCGACCCGACGACGTCGTGCTCGAGGTCGGCACCGGCACCGCCAGTCTCACCGAGCGGCTGGCCCGCGCGGCCGCCCGCGTGGTCACCTGCGAGATCGACCCCCGGCTCGCCCAGCTCGCCCGCGACCGGCTCATCGACCACGCGAACGTGACGCTCGTCGAGGGGGACGTGCTGGCCGGCAAGCACCGGTTCGATCCGGACGTTCTCGCGGCGGTCGAGGCGGCCCGCGCGGCGAGCCCCGGCGGTCGGTTCCTCCTGGTGGCGAACCTGCCCTACTGCGTCGCCACGCCGGTGGTCTCGAACCTGCTCGCCCTGCCCCGCCCGTTCGACGTGGCCGTGGTCACGGTGCAGCGGGAGATGGCCGACCGGATGACGGCGACGGCGGGAACGGGCTCCTACAACGCCCTCTCCGTGTGGGTCGGGGCCCAGTGTCGCGGCGAGATCGTGCGGATCCTGCCGCCGAGCGTGTTCTGGCAGCGGCCGAAGGTCGGTTCCGCGATCGGGCGGCTCGAGCTAGAGCCGGAACGGCGGGCCGCGATCGCCGACATCGCCCGGTTCCACGATTTCGTCCGCGACGTCTTCTGCCACCGCCGCAAGCTGCTCCGCGGAGTGCTCCTGCGGATGGCCGGTGGCAAGCGGGAGGCGGCGGCCCGGGAGGCGGTGGAGGCCGTGTTCGCGACGCTCGGCCTCGGACCCGACGCCCGCGCCGAGGAGATCGGGCCCGACGGGTTCGTCGCCCTGGAACGGGCGTTCGCCGCGGCCGCGGGGCGGGACTGAACGCCCGGACGGGCGGCCGCAGGGCTTGCCCCGTCCACCATGCGGGCGGCGAAAAACCCGGCTTTTTCGCGGAAAAAACCGCATTCTGCGGCTCGGTCCGAAACTAACGGTCGCGCCGGCCGCGAGGCTAGACTCTGGCGGGTCGGCCCGCGGGCTGCCGAAGGTGCAGTCGGTCGGAGAGCCCCCAGCGGCAGTCGCGGAACCGAGGGTGGAGACGTCCCGAGCGTGATTCCCAGCCCCCCCACCGAAGCCTCGTTCGCCCCCACGATCGTCGATCTGCTCCGGCAGCGTTCGGCCTACCGGCCGCACGACCGGGCGTTCACGTTCCTCGTGGACGGGGAGAACGAGGAGCTCCACCTCACCTACGCCGAGCTCGACCGCAAGGCCCGGGCCGTCGGCGGCTGGCTCATCGACCAGGGCATGACGGGGAAGCGGGTGCTCCTCCTCTACCCCTCCGGCCTCGACTTCATCGCGGCCTTCATGGGCTGCCTCTACGGCGGGGCGATCGCCGTTCCGGCCTACCCGCCGCGGAAGAACCGCTCCGTCGAGCGGATCGAGGCGATCGCCGCCGACGCCGACGCCGCCGTGGCGCTCACCACCCGCGACGTCCTCGACCGGTTCGAGGGGCTGCGGGCGGCGGCGCCGAGCCTCGAGCACCTCGTCTGGAAGGTGGACAGCGAGCTCGAACCCCGCTGGGCCGACCGCTGGGAACGCCCCGACATCGACGCCGACACGCTCGCCTTCCTGCAGTACACGAGCGGCTCCACCGGCACGCCGAAGGGCGTGATGCTCTCGCACGAGAACCTGCTCCACAACTCGCTGCGGATCATGCAGGCCTTCGAGATCACGCGGAGCCAGTCGGGCGTCTTCTGGCTGCCGAGCTTCCACGACATGGGGCTCATCGGCGGGATCCTCGTGCCGCTCTACGGCGGCAAGTTCAACGTGCTCATGTCGCCGGTGGCCTTCCTGCAGAAGCCGCTGCGGTGGCTGCAGGCGATCTCGAAGTACCGGGCGACGATCAGCGGCGGCCCCAACTTCGCCTACGAGCTGTGCGTGCGGAAGATCACGCCCGAGCAGCGTGCCACGCTCGACCTGTCGAGCTGGTCGCTGGCCTTCAACGGCGCCGAGCCGGT
>JBJTPA010000151.1:0-17122 GCA_046074885.1 Planctomycetaceae bacterium | reverse complement strand
GCGGCGCTCGCGGCGCTCGGCGGCGGCATCGGCCTGCTCTCGGGACTCACCGGCGTGGGGGGAGGGGTGTTCCTCACGCCGGCGCTGCTCGCGGTCTCGGCCGCCCCGGTCCGGGAGGTCGCGGGCGTGTCGGCCGCGTTCATCCTCGCCAACTCGCTCGCCGGGCTCACGGGCCTGGCCGTCGCCGGCGGCACGATCCCGCCCGTGAGCCTGCCGGTGGTCGCGGCCGCGGCGGCGGGGGGCGTCGTCGGGTCGAGTCTCGGAGCCTTCCGGCTTCCGGTGCGGGCCCTCGAGGCGCTCATGGCCGCCGTGCTCGCGATCGCCGCCTTGAAGTTGCTCGCGCCGCTCGTTCCGGGCTGACCGTGGCCTCGTGGCCGCCGCGACGGCGCCGACGGAGGGGTGACGGACGGGCGTCGGATCGCGAGACTGTGCCCCGGCGGTGCCCGCGACGACGCGTCGATTCGCGGCCCGGGCCCTGGAGGAGCGGAGCATGAAGATCGTGATCGTCGGCGGCGTGGCCGGAGGAGCCTCTGCGGCCGCGCGGGCCCGCCGTCTCGCCGAGGACGCGGAGATCGTCGTCCTCGAGCGCGGCCCCGACGTGTCGTTCGCCAACTGCGGCCTGCCCTACTACGTGGGCGGCGTGATCGCGGAGCGTGCGAAACTCCTCGTCACGACGGCCGAGCGGCTGCGGGCGCGGCTGAATCTCGACGTGCGGACGCGGTCCGAGGCCGTGGCGATCGACCGGGCGGCGAAGACCGTCCGCGTCCGCGAGCTCGACACGGGTCGCGAATACGACGAGCCCTACGACCGGCTCCTGCTTGCGCCCGGCGCCGCGCCGCTCAAGCCCCCGATCCCCGGGGTGGACTCGCCCCGCATCCATACGCTGCGCAACCTCCAGGACGTCGATCGGATCAAGGCCGCGGTCGATCGCGCGCGGCGGGTCGTCGTGGTCGGTGGCGGGTTCATCGGGCTGGAGCTGGCCGAGAACCTGGTGCACCGCGGCGTGGCGACGACGCTCGTCGAACTGCAGCCCCAGGTGCTGCCGCCGCTCGACCCGGAGATGACGACGCCGATCCTCGAGACGCTCCGGGCCCGCGGGGTGACGGTTCTCCTCGGCGACTCGGCCGTCGCCTTCGAGGATACGGATCGGGTCGTGGTGCGGCTGAAGTCCGGCGGCGCACTCGAGGCCGACGCGGTGATCCTCGGCGTCGGAGTGCGGCCCGACAGCAGCCTGGCGGCTGGCGCGGGACTCGACGTCGGGCCGCGTGGCGGCATCCGCGTCGATGCGTCGCTGCGGACCGCCGACCCCGACGTGTTCGCCGTCGGCGACGCGATCGAAGTGGTGGACGTCGTCACCGGTGCGGCCGTGCAGGTGCCGCTGGCCGGGCCGGCGAATCGGCAGGGTCGGCTCGCGGCCGATGGCATCTGCGGCCGGCCGGCCCGCTACCGCGGCACGCAGGGCACGGCGATCGTGGGCGTCTTCGACCGCGTCGCGGCGATCACGGGCGCGGCGGAGAAGACGCTGCGCCGCGCCGGCATCGCGCATCGCAAGGTCTACGTCCATCCGGCGAGCCATGCGGGCTACTATCCCGGCGCCGAGGCCATGTCGCTCAAGCTCCTCTTCGCACCCGACACCGGAACAATCCTCGGTGCCCAGGCGGTCGGCGGGGCCGGCGTGGACAAGCGGGTCGACGTGCTCGCCGTCGCGATCCATGCGGGCATGACGGTGTACGACCTCGAGGAGCTCGAACTGGCCTACGCGCCGCAGTTCGGCTCGGCGAAGGATCCCGTGAACATGGCGGGCTTCGTGGCCGGCGGCCTCCTCCGCGGCGACCACCCGCAGGCCGACGTCGAAGAGGTTTTGCAAGGCGTGCCGGCGGATGCGTTCCTCCTCGACGTCCGCACGCCGGAGGAATTCGCGGCGGGCCACGTGCCCGGCGCCGTGAACGTGCCCGTGGACGAACTCCGCGGCCGGCTCGGTGAGCTGCCCCGCGACCGTCGCGTGCTCTGCTACTGCCAGGTGGGGCAGCGCGGCTACCTGGCCACGCGGATCCTCGTCCAGCGCGGCTTCGCGGCGCACAACCTCGGCGGCGGCTACCGGACGTGGCTCCTGCACTGCGGCGCGGGCCGATTGTCCTGACCCCGAACCGGCTTATACTGGGGTCCGCGTCGCGTTACAGTTCCTTTATGTAAGCCGAGGAGTTCCACCCCCCGATGGTCGACAAGAAAGAGTCCGCGAAGTCGCACAACAAGTCCGAGGAGATCCGCAAGGTCGCGCGGGCGATGAAGGAGAAGGGTGAGAAGCCGCGTCCGGTCACGATCATTGCCGCCCTCAAGAAGCAGGGCGTGGTCGTCTCCTCGCCGCAGGTCAGCATGGTGCTCAATGGGATGGGCTTCCGGCCGCGGCGGCGACGGAAGGGGGCGCGGCTCGCGGTGGTCGGCAAGACGGCCGGCAGGGTGCGGAAGCCGGGCATCTCGGTCGAGGATCTCGTGATCGCCAAGAAGGTGATCGGCCAGTTCGGCAACGCCGAGCGGGCCCTGGCGGCGATCCACGCCGTGCAGCAGTTCGAGGGCTGAGGAGGCCGGGCCACGCCCCGGGCCGGCGTTTGCCGACCCCGGGGCACCGGCCTAGCCTGAAGCAGTTCCGGCCGGCCGGGTGGATGGAGCCGCCCGGTGCCGGAGTTCGGAGGCGGGCATGGTCGGATTACCGGGTTCGGACGCGGCTGACGTCGTCGTCGTGGGCGGAGGCCCCTCCGGCGCCACCGTCGCCGGCCTCGTGGCCGCGGCGGGCCGCTCCGTGGTCGTGCTCGAGCGCGACCGCTTCCCCCGCTATCACATCGGCGAGTCGCTGATCCCCGAGACGTTCTGGGTGCTCGAGCGTCTCGGCATGCTGCCGAAACTCCGTGGCAGCCGGTTCGTCGAGAAGCACTCCGTGCAGTTCGTCACCGAGCACGGCCGGCTCTCGGAGCCGTTTTACTTCGCGGATTACAAGCCGCACGAGAGCTCGCAGACCTGGCAGGTGACCCGTGACGAGTTCGACCGGATGATGATCGACAACGCCCGCGAGAAGGGGGCGGTCGTCCGCGAGGGCGTTCGGGTGCTCGACGTCCTCTTCGAGGGCAGCCGGGCCGTGGGCGTGCGGGCGGTGGACGAGGCCGGGCGGTCATCCGAGATCCGGGCGCGGGTCGTCGTGGACGCGGCTGGCCAGGGCTGCGTGATCCAGGACCGCCTGGGTCTGCGGCAGTGGGATCCCGTGCTCAAAAAGGCGGCGGTTTGGACCTACTGGAAGGGGGCCCGCCGCGACTCCGGACGTGACGCGGGGGCCACGCTCGTGCTGCAGACGCAGGGCAAGGCGGGCTGGTTCTGGTACATCCCGCTCGCCGACGACCTCACGAGCGTGGGGGTGGTCGCTGGGCACGACCACCTTTTCCGCGACCGGGGCCGCGACCCCGAGGCGATCTACTTCGACGAGGTGGCCCGCTGCCCGGGCGTTCAGCCCCGGCTGGCCGGGGCCGAGCGGGTCGGTCCGTTCCGCGTGGCGAAGGAATATTCGTACCGCGCCCGCGAGGTGGCCGGCGACGGCTGGGTGCTGGTGGGCGACGCGTTCGGCTTCCTCGACCCGCTCTACTCCTCGGGCATCCTGCTGGCCCTCACGAGCGGGGCCCTGGCGGCCGACGCGATCGTCGGCGGGCTCGCGGCCGGCGACACGTCGGCGGCGCGACTGGGGGCCTGGGGCCCGGGCTACGTCGCGGGACTCGAGCGGATGCGAAAGCTCGTCTGCGCCTTCTACGACGGCCTCAACTTCGGGGCCTTCGTCCGCCGCCACGGCGACATGAAGCCCCTGATCACCGACGTGCTCATCGGCGACATCTTCAACCCGGCGATCGACCGGCTCTGGGAGCCGATGGCCGCGATGCTCGCCCAGGATGCCGCCGCGGCACGCTGAAGCCCCCCGCCCTGCCGGGCTTGCCCCGACTGCCGGGCCGGCCGCGCGGAGGCTGACGATTCTCAAGGACCGGGCCCAGGATACCGATCGCTCCTGTCGTAGGAATCGTGCCGGTGGCGCCCTGTGCGGCGTCCCCGCGGACGCTGCTGACGAACGAGGGGGCGATCGATGCGGGCCGGGATGGTCCTGGTTGCGAGCATGTGCATGGCCGCCTGTGTGGCGGCCTGCGCGGCCGTTCGCGCCGAGGGGGGGCCGGAGGGCGTGCCGGTCGTGGTCGGCGACGACCCCGCCTCGGCGGCGCCGGCGGCCGATCAGGTGCCGGAGGCGGCTGAGGCCGTCGAGGGGCCGGACCTCGCCACGATGTCGAGTGTCATCGTGGAGGGATCATCGTGCCTCGGGGGCTGCGTCGGGCCGGGCCCCGAGGCCGCGTCGGCGTGCGGCGACGACCTCGACGACTGGACGGCCATCGCGACGTTCGACGTGCTGTTCCTCCAGCGGGCGAACACGGTGGGCCCCCTGGCCGTGGCGAGCCAGGCGTCCGACATCCCCGGGGCCACTGTGATCTCGGCCTCCGACGTGCGCTATCCGACGATCCCGGGCATGCGGGTGTTCCACGGCTGGCGGAACGACGAATCGGGGGGCTGGGAGGTTGGCTACCTGGGGGCCTGGAGCATGCACGCCGACGCGGTGGCGGTGTCGCCGACGGGATCCCTGGCCCTGCCGGGCGGCTTGGGCCTCGTGGCGGGCAGCGGCTTCGACGCGGCGACGGTCATCCAGCCGACCCTCGACGCGAGCCTCAACTCGGCCGAGTTCAACGTGTTCAGCACGCGGGTGTACGGCGGCTGCCGACGGCATGACCCGCTGCCGTGGCGGCGGTCGTGGGACGTGCTCGAGGGCACGACGGCCCGGGCCGACTGGATCATGGGCATCCGCTGGGCCGGCATCGACGAGACTGCGAACCTGGCCGTGACGGCGGCCACCCCCGGGCCGAGCACGACCGCCTACCGGGTGACGACCTCGACGCAGTTCGTCGGGCCGCAACTCGGCCACCGCCGCCGCGTCGCGTGGGGCGACTGGGCGCTGGAGGGCTGGATGAAGGTCGCGCTCGTGGGCAGCCTGCTTTCGCAGTCGCAGGGATCCGTCGTCGGCCCCTTCGACCTCGTGCCGATCCGCGGTCCGCAGTCATCGACTTCGACCGGCGTGGGCATGATCGGCGACATCAACGCCTCGGCCGTCCGCCGCCTCGGCGACCACTGGTCGGTGCGGGCCGGCTACACGCTGCTCTGGTTCGCGGGTGCGGCACCCGCCGCCAACCAGTGGGACTTCGCGAACACGCCGACGAGCGGGCCGGGCATCGAGCGCGGCACCGTGTTCCTGCACGGCGCCACACTGGGCGTCGAGGCCGCCTGGTAGGGCCGCCGGCGCAAAAGCGAGGGGCCGGGCGATCGCTCGCCCGGCCCCCCCTTGAACATCACGCGGCGGCCTCACGGCCGCCCGAACTCACGGGCAGCAGCGGCGGCAGCCCCGGAGGAGGCCGCAGCCCTTGCGGCAGCCGCAGGCGCCGCAGGCACCGGCGTCACCACCGCAGGCACCGGCGGCCACCTCGACGGCGACCACCTTGCACACGCGCACCGGCACCTCCTTGGTGACCTGGTGCGGGACGCGGACCGTGTAGCTCGCGGTCTTCGTCTCGGGCACGCAGTCGTACGCCGTGACGGTGTACTTCTGCTCCTGCTGCTGCGGGACCATGACCGTGTAGGAAACCTCCTTGGTCATCGTCTCGGGCACGCACTTGGTGACCTGGTACTCGCGGGTGCGAGTTTCGGTCTTGCACTTGTGCACCGTGACCTTGCGGGTCCGCTGCTCGGGCACGCACTTCGTGACCGTGTAGGTCCGCTCGCGCTGCTCGGCGACGCAGGTGGTGACCGAGTAGGTGCGGGTCCGCTCCTCGGCACGGCACTTCTGCACCGTGACCTTGCGGGTCCGCTGCTCGGGCACGCACTTCGTGACCGTGTAGGTCCGCTCGCGCTGCTCGGGCACGCACTTGGTCACCGTGTAGGTGCGGGTCCGCTCCTCGGCACGGCACTTGTGCACCGTCACCGACCGGGTCCGCTCCTCGGCCTTGCACTTGGTGACGTTCACCGTGTGCGGGACCTCCTCGGTCACGCACTCGTACGTGGTCACCGGCACCTCACGCGTCTCGCACGTGGGCACCCAGACCCGCTTGCAGCACACCCGCGGGGGGCAGGGGCAGCCGCAGGCGTCGACGCCGCCGCCGACCTCAACCTGCTCGGTCGCCCAGTGGCCGCCGCGGACCTGCACCGTCCGCGTGCCCTGCACGGCGACCCGCTTCTGCACCTTGTGGGTGTGGGTCACCTGCTCGGTGTAGGGCACCATGACGGTGTACTTCTGCTCGACCTGCTCGGTGTAGGGAACCTGCACCGTGTAGGTCGCCGTCTTCTCCTCCTTCACGGGCACCATGACCGTGTAGGTGGCGGTCTTCTGCTCCTCGACCGGGACCATCGCCGTGTAGGCCTGCTCGACCTCCTCGGTGTAGGGCACCATCACCTTGTAGGTGGCGGTCCGCTCCTCGGTCTTCGGCACCATGACCGTGTAGGTCGCGGTCTTCTGCTCCTGGGCCGGCACCATCACCGTGTAGGTCTGCTCGACCTGCTCGGTGTAGGGAACCTGCACCGTGTACTCGGCCGTCTTCGTCTCCGTGACGTTCTTGTTGACCGTGTAGTTCACGGTCTTCGTCTTCGTCTCGGGGACGCACACGGTCACCGTCCGGGTCTTCTCCTCGGTCCGCGGGACGCGCTTGTTGACCGTGTAGGTCCGCTCGCGGGTCTCCGTCGTGTACTCCGTGGCCGTGACCGTGCGCATCTCGGTCACGTACTGCCGCTGGTACACCGTGCGGGTGCCGCCACAGGCGGAACCGGCAGCGCCACAACCACCATCGCAACCACCGCCGCAGGCATCGCTGCAGGCGGCCGCACCACAACCACCGGCGCACCGGCCGCACCGCACGCACGCCTCGGCCCACGTGCTTGCGCACACGGCGAGGACGGCGAGGGCGGGCAGGACGCAGGACAACATCTTGCGAACCACGCGAACCTCCAGAGTTAAAAGAACCAGGGAAGGGACTCGAGCAGGCTTTTCTCGAACGCGCCCGAATGCCGGTCGGTCGAAGAGACCTCTCTCTTGCAACGACCGAACGACTCGGTCGCCTGTTAAGATGGAAAGACTACGTCGACTAAAACGACTTGCAAGGCTTTCGGGGTGGGCGGGGGCCTGTTTTCCCACGACCCGCCGGGAAAACCCCAGGCGATCCGCCGTTCCTGCGGGCGAGAAACCGCTTTTTTCCGCTGTTTTGGCGGGGTGCGGCCGCAGACACGTGGGGCGCCGGCCGGTGCCGTCGGCGGCCGTTTGGCCCCGGATCTTGCCCGGCCTGGCCCCCCGATTCGCCGCCGCTACCGGACGCACCTCGGCGACGCGAAGACGGCGCCGGTGACGCGGGCCAGGAGCCACAAGGTGCCCAGCGGCAGACCGATCGTGGACACGGTGAAGTAGATGGCGAGGTTCACGATCGATTCCCCGACGGCCGAGAGCGACTCGTAGAGCTTCTGGGCCCGGTCGCCAATGGCGTCGAGCGGGTTGTAGCGCTCGTACCAAGGCCGGTCGGCGTCGTCGGCCTCGGCCCGCTCGATCCGCTCGGTCGTGGCGGTGACGGCCGCGGTGGCCTCGCGGTAGTTGGCCTCGAGGAATCCGTCGGCGACCCACGCATCGATCACGCCCGCCATGGGCAGCGCCAGACGCGCGAACAGCGCGAGCCCGAGCAGCCGCCGTCCCCACGCCAAAAGCTTCGTCCGCGTCGTGCCGCCGCACGCGGCAGCCGCGGCCAGCGCGAAGAACGCCGGCAGGAACAGCCGCCAGCCGAGCGTCTTGGCCACCTGCATGCCGAGCCGCTGCACACCCAACGCCGTCGTGCTCGTGAGCAGGAGCGCCGCATACTGCTCGACCAAGTCGTTGACCGGGTCGAGCGCCTGGCCGATTCCCAGGCTGCCGCCTGGGCCGAAGCTGAAGCTGACCTCGGAGCTCTGCGCGAGCGAGATCGCGCTGTCGAGGCCGCGGGTCGCCGCCAGCGCGCCGAGCGTGCGTGTGAACGTCCGATCGACCCAGGCTTCGCCGTGGCCGTCGAGGACCGGCGCCGCGAACCCGAGCGCCGCGACCGTCACCGCGGCCGCCAGCCCGCACCGGGCGAGCGGCTCGCGGAGCCGCTCCGGCAGGAAGCCGAGCCAGGCGCCGGTCACCGCCTGGCGCAGCCGGCGATCGAGCCAGTCCTCGGGGGCGGCAGACCATTCGTCGCGATCGGGCATGGGGCGACCTTTGGGACAGCGCGGAGCGCGGGCCCCGATCCGTGTCTCCATGGTGGTCCACGGGCCGGGCTGCAGTCGAGGGCGGTTGGCCGTGATCGTCGCGGCCGCGGCCCGGCGCCCCCGCCGCCCGGGCGAGTGCGACCACGGTCGCGGGCGGGATATCCTGCTGGCCCTCGAGCCCGCCCCCAGTCCCCGTGGAGCCGATGTCATGCCCCGGTCCAGCGCGTTCCTCGCCGCCTGCGCGGCCACCCTGCTCGCCGGCGCGTCAGCCCGTGCCGACGTGTCGCTCAACAACATGTTCGGCGACCACATGGTGCTCCAGCAGGGCACCAGGAACAAAATCTGGGGCAGGGCCGACCCCGGTGAGTCCGTGTCCGTCACGTTCGCGGGGCAGAGCCACGCGACGACCGCCGCGGCCGACGGGTCGTGGCACGTGTTCCTCGATCCCGTCGCCGAGTACGGCGGGCCCCACGTGCTCGCCGTCAAAGGCAAGAACGAGGTCTCGTTCCAGGACGTGCTCGTGGGCGAGGTCTGGGTCTGCTCCGGCCAGTCGAACATGCAGTGGGGCGTGAACCAGGTGAAGGACCCGGACCTCGAGAAGGCGGCCGCGAAGTTCCCGCAGATCCGGCTCGTCTCGGTGCCGCAGGTCGGCACCCAGGAGCCCCAGTGGAATTTCAACGGAAAATGGCAGGTCTGCTCGCCGGAGGCCGTCGGCGACTTCTCGGCCGTGGGCTACTTCTTCGGCCGGCAGCTCCACCAGACGCTCGGCGTGCCGGTGGGGCTCATCGACAACGCCTGGGGCGGCAGCGCCGCGGATGCGTGGGTGAAGCGTGAGAAGCTCGCCGCGCACGAGACCTTGAAGGTCATCCACGAGCGGTGGCTGCAGCAGGAGCAGGACCTGAAGGCCGCCGTCGAGGCCTTCCCGGCGAAGCTCGAGGAGTGGAAGCAGGCCGTCGAGAAGGCGAAGGCCGAGGGCCAGCCGGCCCCGGAGCAGCCGCAGAAGCCCGATGAGGGATTGCTCCAGAGCAACCATCGGCCGGGCAACATCCACGCGGGCGTGCTCTCCCCGTCGATCGGCTACGGGATCCGCGGTGCGATCTGGTACCAGGGCGAGTCGAACGCCGGCCGCGCCTGGCAGTACCGCACGCTCTTCCCCTTCATGATCGCGTCGTGGCGCGAGGAGTGGGGCCTGGGAGACTTCCCGTTCTATTGGGTGCAGCTCGCCGACTTCAAGGCGGAGAAGGCCGAGCCCGCGGAGAGCGACTGGGCCGAGCTCCGCGAGGCACAGACCCTGACGATGAAGGCCCTGCCGAACACCGGCGAGGCCGTGATCATCGACAGCGGCGAGGGGAAGGACATCCACCCGAAGAACAAGCAGGACGTGGCCAAGCGGCTCGCGCGCTGGGCGCTCGCCGAGACCTACAAGCTGCCCGGCATCGAGTGCCGCAGCCCGATCTACAAGGGCATGGAGCAGGAGGGGGCGAAGCTCGTGCTCGCGTTCGACCACGTGGCCGGCGGCTGGCGCCCGTTCGACGTGAACGAGCCGATCGGCTTCACGGTCGCCGGCGAGGACCGGAAGTTCGTCGCCGCGCAGGCGGCGATCCGCAAGGACGGCCGGATCGAGGTCTGGAGCGACGCGGTGCCGCAGCCGGTCGCGGTCCGCTACGCCTGGGCCGACAACCCGGTGTGCAACATGTACTCGGCCGCCGGCCTGCCGCTGACGCCCTTCCGCACCGACGAGTTTCCGGGCGTCACCGTGGACAAGCAGTGACGCCCCGCCGCCGCCCTGACCATGGGCCGCCGGGGCGGTCGAGCCTGTTCGGCCCGTGCGAAACCGGGTACGCTGGACCGCGCGTCGGCGTCACACGTTTTCGCACACGGAGGTCCTGCACGTGTCCCGCTCACTGCCCTGTTCCCCCGCGGCCATCGGCCGCGGCTGCGTCGCCGCGGCCGCGCTCGTCGTGATCGCGGGCTGTTCGGCCGGCACGGACGTCCGCACCGCCGGCACCGGCCGCCGCCTCGTGCCCGACGTCACGAGCCGCCCCCGGCCGGTCCACGTGGCCGCGCTCATCGCGCCGCCGACGGCCCCCGCGGCGCTGACGCCGGCCAGATTCGCCGGCCCGCCGGGGCTCGTGGACGCGTCCGCCGCCACGCCGCTCGCCGCGGATCCGGATCCCGCGCCGCCGGCCCGGAGCGGGCCGGCCGAGGCCGAGATTCGCGGCATGCTTCGCGACTACCTCCGCGCGTTCAACCAGCACGACGCGCCGGCGCTGGCGGCCCACTGGAGCCCCGCCGGCGAGTCGGTCGATCTCGAGAGCGGCGACGTGACCGCCGGACGCGAGGCTGTCCGCGAGGTGTTCAGCACGCTCTTCTCGCGGGACGAAGCCGCGACGATCGACATCGACGTGGCGGCGATCCGGCCGATCCGTGACGACGTGGCGGTGGTGGACGGCATGACGCGGGTCGCGTTCGCCGACGGCATCCCCTCCACGGCCCGGTTCAGCGCGGTCGTCGTCCGCGAGGGGGGGCGCTGGCTTCTGGAGAGCGTCCGCGAGGCGGTCCAGCCGCAGGCCTCCCCGGCCGGCGGCCCGCTCGACGAGATCGCCTGGCTCGTGGGCACGTGGGAGGACTCCGGCGCCGGCGTGACCGCGGGCACCGAGTGCTTCTGGAGCGCAGGCCGCGCGTTCCTCGTGCGCACCCATACGGTGCGGCCCGACGCGGCGGTGGAGCCACGGCCGCAGGGAGCGGCTCCCGGGGCGCCCGCCCTCCTGCCTCCAGGCGACGCGTCACCCCGCGAGGTGACCGAGATCGTCGGCTGGGACGCCGACCGCCGCACGCTACGCTCGTGGCTGTTCACGTCGGGCGGCCGGTTCGCCGACGCCACGTGGACCCGCACGGCCGACGGCCGTGGCTGGGTGATCCGCGTCGAGGGTCGCGGCCGCGACGAGGGGGCCGCGTGCACCTGCACGCTCTCCGCCGACGGCGCCGACGGCCTGGTGCTGACGTGTGACTCCGACGCCCTGGCCGGCCTGTTGCCCCCCGCCTGCGGGTTCACCCGCACGGCCCGGCTGGGTGCGCCGGCGGCGGAATGATGCGCCGGCCGCTCGATCTGGCCGCCAACGCGTTTCCGCTGTGGGTGCTCGCGGCGTGCGCGCTGGCCCTCGTCGAGCCGGCGTGCTTCGCCTGGTTCCGCGAGCCCTGGATCAGCCGGGGGCTCGGCCTGGTCATGCTCGGCATGGGGCTCACGCTCACCCCCGCGGACTTCCGGGGCGTGGCCGCCCGGCCCGCGACGGTGGCGGCGGGCTTCGTCGCGCAGTTCCTCATCATGCCGGCCGCCGGCTGGGGCGTGGCGATGGCGCTCGACCTCGAGCCCGCCTTCGCGGCCGGTGTGATCCTCGTCGGCTGCTGCCCGGGAGGCACCGCCTCGAACGTGGTGACGTACATCGCGCGGGGCGACGTGCCACTGTCGGTGGTGATGACGGCGTGTTCGACGGTCGGCGGCGTGGTCCTCACGCCCCTGCTCACGAAGGTGCTCGCCGAGCGCTGGGTGGACGTCTCCGCGCTCGA
Source organism: Planctomycetaceae bacterium (assembly GCA_046074885.1). Classification (GTDB taxonomy): domain Bacteria; phylum Planctomycetota; class Planctomycetia; order Pirellulales; family UBA1268; genus QWPN01. Next base: position 5,233 of record JBJTPA010000151.1, on the reverse strand, counting down.
CATGCTCATCGCGACGCTCACGGTGGTCGTCCTGCCGGTCGCCGCCGGGGTGACGGTGAACCGGCTCGCGCCCGCGGCCGTGCGCCGGATCTCCCCCGTGGCGCCCCTCGTGAGCGTGCTGACGATCGCGCTCATCTGCGGTTCCGTGATCGCCCAGAACGCGGCGGCCGTGCGGACGAGCGGCCCGCGGCTGCTCCTCGCCGTCGCCCTGCTCCACGCGGCCGGCTTCACCCTCGGCCATCTCTTCGCCCGGGCGCTCGGCTACGACCGGCGGATCGCCCGCACGATCTCGATCGAGGTGGGCATGCAGAACTCGGGTCTGGGCGTCGTCCTCGCGCGATCGTTCGACTTTCCCGCGGCCGCCGGCGTGGCCCCCGCCGCCGTGCCCTGCGCAATCTCCGCGGTCACCCACTCGGTGATCGGCAGCCTGCTGGCCGGGATCTGGCGGCTCAGCGCTTCTTCGACGGCTGCGTCGCCATCTGCGGACGCTTGACGAAGTACGCCTTCGGGTCGTCGATGACCCAGGGCGTGCTCCAGGTCCGTCCGTCGTCCCGCGTGCAGACGTTGAAGAAGTAGGTCTTCATCCACTCCGTGCGGTAGCCGTAGGGGAACTGCGACGTGATGTGGTCGTCCATGGTGAGCGCATCGACGCCGGGGCTCGCGAAGTAGTGCACCATGCCGTCGGGCGAGAACGACAGGCCCAGCGTCCACCAGCCGAGTTCGGTGATCCGCGGCCCCATGACCTCGCCGCCGTTGCGGCCGCCGCGGATCCGCAGGTAGGCGCCGTCCTGCTTGAACCGCTTCTCGTGGCTGCTTTCAAAGCAGATGAACATGCCCGGCCAGTACTCCTCGAGGCCCCACTTGCCCTCGTCGGGATGGTCGTCGCCGGTGATGATCGCATGGGTGTAGCAGCCCGCGCGGAAGCCGAACGACGGGCCGCTGCGGTTCTCCCACTGCTCGAACGGGGGCAGGTAGACGCGGACGACGACGCTGGGGCTGTCGGCCACGGAGATGCCCTGGCCGCTGGTGGCCCGCATGAGGTTGAAGACGAGGTCGTCCTGCTGCATCTGGCCGGTGACCCGCTTGGGGATCCCGGCATTGAGCGTGGAGATGAGCAGTCCGTGGGTGCTGCCCTCGAGGCCCTGGGCCGGCAGCTCGATCGGCTTGACGACGTCGGGCGTGCCCCGCTTCGGGCCCTCGAACCAGGAGCCGTCGCGGCTGCGGGCGGTCGGGGCGCGGAGTCGCTTGTCCTGCTCCTCGGAGCTCTTCGGATGGTTGTAGTACCACTGCCAGTTCGGGTCCTCGAAGTCGTCGCCGCCCCCCTTCACGATCGCGCCGGTGCCGGGCACGAGGACCGGCTTCTTGAGCGGCGGCTTCTTCGCGGGGGCCGCGGCCGGCGGCGTCGCGGCCGTGGTGGCCGGCGATTCCGGCGGGGCGGCGGTCGTGGCGACATCGTCGTGGTCGGTGTCTGCGACGCCGGCCCCGTCGGTCATCTCGGCGGGCGACTCCTCGCGCGACGCGGTGGCGCCGCCATCGATCGCCGTCGAGGCATCGTCGTCGTCCGTCGTGGCGGGCGCGTCACCCGCGGCCCCGGCGGTCTGCTCGGCGGGCGGCTCGAGCAGCCCGGCGATGTCGGCCGCCGGCGCGGCGCCGGCCGCGGCCGCGAGCACGAGCGGTGCGAGCGTGCGGAAGGCACGGACGAGCATGGTGGATTCCCCCGGGCGGCCGCGCGGCAGGCACGGACACCCTACGTAGATATCGGTAGCACGGCCGAGGACGTGCCAGCACGACGCCGATCGACCGTCTCTTCAGGCGCGGATCCCGCCGTTTGCCCAGGGTCCGCGGTCGCGTGCGGACAGCCCAGGTTCCGCTACCAGCCAACTTGTGCGATGTCACGGGACCAGCCCGTGCCGGCATGTCGCGGCGGCTCGGCCGGCTGCTGGGCGGCGTGCCAGGGATCGGGCCCGGCGTACCTCCCTCCGGGCAGCGTGATCACCCACGGCCCGACGCCCCCCGCCGTCCGCGAGAACGAGTCCTCGAGCCGCCGCCGGGCGATCTCCTGCTCGCGGGCGGTCCTCCTGCGCGCCGCCTCGGCCGTCGCGGCGGCGTAGGCGGCGCGGGCGGCGGCGGCGGCCTCGCCCGATGCCCGGATCGCGTCCTCGTACCGCTGGCGGTCGAGATGCGCCTCGGCCGCCTCGAGCAGCTGCCGCGCCGGACGCAGGTCGGCCTGCACGCCCTCCTCGTACCAAGCCGCCGCCCGCCGCACGAGCCCCGCGGTCTCGTCGATGTCGCTCGCCGCCTGCCGCGCGAGCCGGTCGTCCTCGGCGGCGAGTTCGGCGGCCCGCACCGCCGCCGCGGCGCTCGCCTCGACGAGCCGCTCCGCCTCGAGGAGGTCCGGTCGCGGCGCGGCGAGCGCGCCGTCGGCAGCCCCGAGGATCCGCGCGGCCTCGCGGCAGCGCTCGTTGGCCCGCGCGCGGTCGGTCCGCTGCGAGTCGAGCTGGCGCGCGAGCTCCGCCACGCGGGCCTGCGCGGCGGCTCGGCGGCCGGGCAGCGACTCCCTGAGGCCGTCGAGCCGCGCGCGGCGCTCCGCGAGCGCCTCCTGGCAGCCGGCGACCCAGTTCTCCTGGCGGTCCGCCTCCTCCGCGAGGGCGACTGCCCGGAGATAGTGCTGTCGGGTCGGCTCGGCCGCCTCGTGGGCCTCGACGACGAGCGCCCGCGACCGCTCCAGCCCCTCGCCGATCCGCTCGACGTTCCGGGCGACGTCCGCCCAGCAGGATTCGGCGGCAACGCGGCGCAGGTGGTCGATGGCGGCGGCCGCCGCCCCGCGGCCCGAGGCGAGCTCATCGAGCCGTGCCGCCGCCGCCGGCAGGAGCTGCTCGACCCGGCCGCGCGCCGCCGCCGCGCTTTCGACGAGTGCCGCCGCCGCGCCGCACGACGCCTCGGCGCGGTCGAGCACCGCCGCCGCCGCCGGGGTGTCGCCCGCGTCGAGCAGCCGCGCCGCCAGATCGCAGTCGCCCCGGGCCGCGGCCAGCCGGTCGTCGGGGTCGGCGCCCGGTTCGGCGAGCAGCCAGCCCTCGGAGCGGCGGGCCGCGACCCGGGCGGTCACGGAGCCGACCTGATCCCGGCAGCGCCGCAGCCGGTCGTCAGCGGCCTCGACCGCCTCGACGTCGCGCACCGCCGCAGCCAGCGCCGCGGCCGCGGCCGCGAGCGTGCCGCAGGTGCCGACCGGATCACGCTCGAGGATCCCCGCCGCCTCGCCGCGGCTCCGGGCCGCGGCGACGAGCGCCGTCTGGAACGGCGCGCCGGACCGGCCGCGGGCCGCGAGCCGCTCCACTCGCGCGGCCGCCGCCGCCGTGTCCGCGTCGAGCGCTGCCAGCAGGTCGCGGGCGTTTTCGTGCGCGGTCTCGAGCGCGTCGAGCGGCCCGCGGCAGGCTCCGGCCACCTCGTCGAGCGGCGGGCGGGCATCGGCCGAGTCGAGGAGCCTGATCGCCTCCTCGGCCGCCGCCGTGCCGAGGAACCATTCCGCGTCCACCCGGGCCTGGGCACGCTCCCACACGTCCATCAGCCCGAGCCACCGCTCGCGGTAGCGGGCGATCGCGGCCTGCACGCCGTCATATGCCGACCGCGTCTGCCCCTCCATCGGCGTCCGGAAGTCGGGGTCGGCGTGCGGCAGCAGGCGGTGCCGCTCCTGCTGGGCGTCGAGCATGTCGGAGAGCGCCACGACGTCCTCCTTGAACGCGGCGAGCCGCCGCCGCGCGGCCGCGAGCCGCCGCACGTGTCGCAGCCTCCGGGCGGCGAGCGCCACGACCGCGCCGGTGCCGACCATCGCCGCGACGCCCAGCGGGAGCGTCCGCGTGCGGAAGACGCGGTCCGCCTCCGCGCGGGCCCGCTTCGCGGCGGCCCGGTCCGCGATCCGCCGCTCGGTGGCGTCCACGAGCGCGGCGAGTCCCTCGTCGAGCCGGCCGTCGCGGGCGAGCGGCACGAACGCCGCGGCGATCAGGTCCCGCTCGAGCGTCGCGACATCGAGACCGGCGACGGCCTCGAGTTCGGCGGGCACGTCCATGGCGAGCCTCCGGTCGTCCACCGCGAGCACGACCGTGACGTCGGACGCGGGACGGTAGCCCCCGTCCGCCGCCGATCGCCAGCGCGTCACGATGCGGTCGAGCAGGCCGCGGGCGTCGCCCGCATCGCCGGCCGAATCGACCACCACCACCCTCCAGTCGCGGCCGCCGGCCTCCCGGGCGCGGGCCACCGCGGCGCGGGTCGCCGTGAACGGATCACCGCCGGCCTCCACGAACACTCCGTCGGATGGCGGGCTGCCCGGCGTCGGGGGTTCCCCGGCCCGGCCGGCAGCGGCCGCGAGGGCCGCCGCCGCGAGGGTCGCGCTCACGATCGTTCGCGGGGATGGTGACGGTCGCATGGTCGGCTCCGGGGCCAGGCGGGCTGCAGTCTACGGCGTGACGTCGGCGCACTCGATCAGCGGCGCGTCGAATGCGGCGGCGGCCTCGGCGGCCGCCGCGCGGGTCACGCAACAGCCCGCGACGAACACGACCCGCGGCGTGAGGTCGGCGGCGGCCGCGACCGCATCGACTCCGCTGGCCACCACGCGGTGCACGATTCCTGCGGCCGCGAACGACCGGGCCCACGCGGGCGCGCAAACGGCGATCGCCGCGGCGTCCGCGACCACGAGCGCCGGCCCGGCGATGCCGAGGGCCGCCATGGCGGCCGCGATATCAGCCGCCGGCACGCCGCCGACGCGGGATTCGACGGATGGTCCCGCCATGTCGTGCCGCCGTCAGCGGGGATCGTAGAGGTCGCGCGATGCCGCGGGCCGCGGCAGGAGCGGTGGCGCGGGCCGCGGCGCCGGCACGAGGCCGCCCCGAGGCTGCTGCGGCGGCTGCCGCACGGCCGGTGACTGCCGGGCCGGAATCGGCAGGTGGCGTTGAGCGGCGCGGCCGGCACTCCCGCGCCGTACCCGGCGCGTGCGGGCAGGCCGCCGGCCCGCACGCCCCCCGTCACGGGCCTGCGGTCGGCCGCCGACCTCGAGCCTGGCTCGGGCGGCCGTGCGCCGCCCGTCGTCGAGGCAGCGCGGGCGGCGTCGGTGACGGACGTCGGCGGTCGCGGCCGCGGCACGCGGGTGCCCGGCAGCACCGGCCCCGCGTCGGGTTCGGGCTCGTCCGCCGGATCCTCCACGGGCTCCGAGGGTTCGACGGCCATGTCGGCGTCGTCGAGC
>JBJTPA010000150.1:0-7074 GCA_046074885.1 Planctomycetaceae bacterium | reverse complement strand
GGGGTCACCGAGGCGGGCATGCCGCCCGACGGCATCATCAAGACGCGGATCGCCTTCGAGCAGCTCATCTCGCGGGGCATCGGCGACACCGTCCGCGTGTCGCTCACCGTGTCCAACGCCGACAAGCCGCAGGAGATCGCGGCGGCCAACCAGATCCTCGCCGACATCGCCGCCGGCCGCGTACGGAGCGTGGTGGACTACGGCCTCGCGTCGCTCAACATCATCTCCTGCCCGAGCTGCTCGCGGGTCGAGAACGAGGCCTTCATCGACCTCGCCCGGCAGGTCAAGGAGATGACGACCTACGCGCAGGCCCACGCGATCACGATCGCCGTGATGGGCTGCCGCGTGAACGGCCCGGGCGAGACCGACGACGCCGACCTCGGCCTGTGGTGCGGCCCGACCCACGTGAACCTCAAGCGGAAGAGCGTCGAACTCGGCGCGTTCCCCTACGACGAGATCCTGCCGCGGCTCCGGGCCGAGCTCGACACGCTGATCGCGGAGCGGGCATGAGCGGCCTGCCGATCGTCGCCGGCGACGGCGGAGCGTGCGGGGCCGGGGCGTCGGTGATGCCCGCCGCGCAGCCCGTCGATCCCGCCACCTGCCGCGGCACGTTCTCGATGGTGAGCCTCGGCTGCCCGAAGAACCTCGTGGACAGCGAGCGCATGCTCGGCCTCCTGCGGCAGGACGGCTGGCAGCTGGTGGCCGAGCCCCGGGGCGCGGACCTGGTGATCGTCAACACCTGCGCCTTCATCGACGCCTCGCGGCAGGAGTCGTACGGGGCGATCCGCGAGATGCTCGACCTCAAGGCGCGGGGCGAGACCCGCGGCGTGATCGTGGCCGGCTGCCTCGCCGAGCGGCAGAAGGAGTCGCTCCTCGACGAGCTGCCGGGCGTGGACGCCGTGATCGGCGTCTTCTCCCGCGACGAGGTGGCCCGGGCCGCCGAGCGGCTCGTGGGCGGCCTCGGAGACCAGCGGAGCGTGTTCCGGCCGGCGCCGACCCGGGCCCTCGACGACACGGGCCGGATGCGGGTCACGCCCCGGCACATGGCCTACCTCAAGATCTCCGAGGGCTGCGACCGCACGTGCACGTTCTGTGCGATCCCGCGGATGCGCGGGAAGCACGCCACGAAGCCGATCGAGGAGGTGGTCCGCGAGGCGCGGGAACTCGCCGCCGACGGCGTGAAGGAGCTCGTGATCGTCGCCCAGGACACGACCTACTACGGCACGGACCTCTACGGCGAGCCGCGGCTCGTCGAGCTGCTCGCCGAGCTCGAGAAGGTCGATGGCATCGAGTGGATCCGGCTCATGTACCTCTACCCGATCCACTTCACCGACCGCCTGATCGACGCGATCGCGTCGAGCGGCAGGATCCTCCCCTACCTCGACATGCCGCTCCAGCACGCGAGTGACGCCGTGCTCAAGCGGATGCAGCGCAGGGTCAACCGGGCCGCCACCGAGGAGCTGTTGGCGAAGCTCCGCGGCCGGATCCCGGACCTCGTCCTGCGGACCACGTTCATCGCGGGGTTTCCCGGCGAGACCGACGCGCAGTTCGCCGAGACGGTGGACTTCGTCCGCCGCTGGCGGTTCGAGCGGGTGGGGGTGTTCACGTATTCCCTGGAGCCCGACACGCCCGCGGCCCGGCTCGACGGCCACCTCCCCGAGGAGGTGAAGGCCGCCCGCCGCGACGAACTCATGCGGGTGCAGCAGGGGATCGCCCACGAGCATGCCCGGCGGCAGGTTGGTCGCACACTCGACGTGATCGTGGACCGCCGCAGCGACGAGCGGCCCGACGTCTGGATCGCGCGGACGAAGGGCGACGCGCCCGACATCGACTGCGCGGCCTGGCTCACGGCGCCGGGAAGCGAAACCGGACGGCCGCTCACGGGCCGCATCCTGCCGGCCGAGGTGGTGGCGGCCGCCGGCTACGACGTCGCCGCCGTGGCCGCGGAGTGACGACGCATGGCGAGTGACCGCGTGCTCACGGTGCCGAACGTGCTGTCGCTCGCGAGGCTGGTGCTCTCGATCGTGTTCTTCGTGGCGGTGGAACGGGGTGCCGCGCCGGCGGCATTCTGGCTCTTCCTCGTGGCGGCCTCGACCGACTGGGTGGACGGCTGGTGGGCGCGGCGGTTCGGGCAGGTGAGCCGTTTGGGGCGGATCTTCGATCCCCTCGTGGACAAGGTGCTCGTCTGCGGCGCGTGGGTGCTGTTGGCCGCCCGCGACGGTTCGGCGATCGCTCCCTGGATGGCCGTGGTGGTCGTCGTGAGGGAACTCGTCGTGACGGCGATCCGGGCCGAGATGGAGCGGAGCGGCCGGGACTTCTCGGCCGCGCTCGCCGGGAAGCTCAAGATGGTGCTGCAGTGCGCCGCCGTGGCGCTCGAACTCGCGGCCCGGGCGTGGCCCGACTGGTCGCCCGGCGGTGTGGACCCGCGGGACGTCGCGGGCTGGGCGGCCTGGGCGGCGGTCGTCGCCACGGCGTGGTCGGGCATCGAGTATCTCGTCGCGGCCCGCGTGCTGCTCGCCCCCGACGGTCCCCCGCGGGACGGGCGGTGACGCGATGGTGGGCATGCAGGCCGCCGGCGCGGAGGCCGTGGCAGCGGTCGATCCGGCCCTCGAGACCGTGGTCGTCGCGGGCATCTGTGTGGCCCTGGTGGCGAGCGTCGCGGCGGCGACGTGGATCGCCGGCCGGCTGCGGCGCGGGTTGCCCGTGATCGAGCGGCGGCCCAGGCCGCCGGCGACGTGGCGGGGCGGCGACGTGGCGGTGATCGCCCTGGCGTACGTGGGCCTGCTCGCCGGCGCCGCGACGGTCCTCGGCGAGAAGCCGCCGCTGCGGCTCCAGCTCGTGGCCGACATGGTCACGAAATCGGCGGCGACGCTCGTGGGGCTGGGCGTGTTGCACAGGGCGGGAGCCTCGTGGGCCGCGTCGGGCTTCGCGGGCGGCCGCTGGTGGGACGACCTGCGGATCGCCGGCGTCGGGCTCGCGCTGGTGCTCGCGCCGCTGCTCGCGCTCGCCGCGGTGCTCGACCGGATCGTGTCGTACCGCCACTCGATCGTGACGTTCCTCCAGGGCCATCGCGACCCCGTGGACGTCGCGCTCGTCGCGCTCGCGGCGGTCGTCGTGGCGCCGATCGCCGAGGAGTTCTTCTTCCGGCGGGCCCTGCAGGGGTGGCTCGAGGTCCGGCTGCCAGAGGCCGATGGCGCGGCCGCGATCGGCCTGTCGGCAGCGGCGTTCGCGGCGGCGCACGTCGGCCAGGGCCTCGCGCCGGCGCCGCTGTTCCTGCTCGGCATCGTGCTGGGCCTCATCGCCCACCGGACCGGGTCGCTCGTGCCCTGCTCGCTGCTGCACGCGGCCTTCAACGCCGTCGGCGTGGGCCTGCTGCTCGCGGCACCGCCCGTTCCCCCGGGGGGCTGCTGAGCCGGGGCAACCGTGCCGTGGCCGGGAAACGGTCTTGGCCGACAGGGGGGCGGGATGCACAATCCCGCCCCGTCATCGTCCCCCGTGGAGCCGGTCCCCTCCCGTGCCCCGTCGCCCGCTCGCCACGCGCCTCGCCGACGTCGCCGCCTACGTGGCGGTGCGGGTGGCCATCTGCGTCATCCAGTCCCTGCCGCGGTCGGCATGCGAGCGGTGGGCCCGCCGGCTCTCGGGCGCGATCGCCCACCGGCTCCGCATCCGGCGCGACGTCGTCCGCGGCAACCTGGCGATCGCGTTCCCGGACGCGTCGCCCGCGGCCCACCGCGAGATGGCCCGCGGCATGTGGGAGCACCTGCTGCTCATGGTCGTCGAGATCGCCCACGCCAACCGCGTCATCCACAAGACGACCTGGCGGCGTTACCTGCGGATCGACGGCATGGAGGAGGTCGTGCGGACGCTCTGGCTCGAGCGGCCGAAGGTGCTCCTCTCGGGCCACTACGGCAACTTCGAGTTCGCGGCCTACCTGTTCGGGGTCTTCGGCTTCCGGACCTACTCCGTGGCCCGCGAACTCGACAACCCGCTCCTCGACCGGTTCGTCACCCGCTTCCGCGAGTCGCGGGGCCAGGTCATCCTGCCGAAGAAGGGGAGCGCGCCCGACGTGGCGCTCGTGCTCGAGTCCAACGGCGCGATCGGCCTGCTCGGCGACCAGGCGGCCGGGCCCCGGGGCTGCCGCATCTCGTTCTTCGGCCGGCCCGTGACGGCCCACAAGGCGATCGGCGTCTTCGCGCTCTCGGCGCAGGCGCCCGTGATCCTCTGCACGGCGACGCGTCGCGGCGGGCTGTTCGCCTACGACCTGCGGCTGGAGGGGATCGTCGATCCCGCGGCCGGCGGCGCGGAGACGTCCGACATCGGGGCGCTGTCGCAGTGGTACACCGACCTCTTGGAGCGGGCGATCCGCCGGGAGCCCTCGCAGTACTGGTGGGTGCACCGCCGGTGGCGGGACGAACCGCGACAGGCTACAGTGGCCCGATCGGCCGCGTGATCGGCACGGGCCGCAGCCCGCGCCCCGGGCGGCACGACCGCCCCGCCATGCCTCCGCCATGCCCGAGTGGATTCCGATCGCCGCGGCGGCGGAGTGCCCGCCCGGGACCTGCATCGAGCGGGTCGCCGCGGGCCGGATCGTGGCGCTGGCCAACGTGGACGGCCGCCTGCACGCCATCGACGGGCTCTGCCCGCACCAGGGCGGCCCGCTCGGACGCGGCGCGCTCTGCGGCACGGTGCTCACCTGCCCGTGGCACGGCTGGCAGTTCGATGTCGCGACGGGCCGGCACGGCCTGTCGCCGACCGTGCGGCAGGCGGTGCATGAGGTCCGCGAGGACGAGGGCCGGATCCTCGTGCGGCTCGCGGCCGGGGCCGGGGCCGGGGACGGGGACGTCCGATGATCACGTTCCGCTGCTTCCGCAACGACGACCCGCCGCGGCTCGCCGACGTGTGGCGGTCGGCGGACCTCGGGCCGGGCGCGATGCAGCCCATGACGGTGGCGCACCTCGAGACCTGCGTCTTCTCGAAGCCCTACTTCGACCGCGCGGGCCTCGTCCTCGCATTCGACGGCGACCAGCCGGTGGGCTTCGCGCACGCCGCGTTCGCGCCGAGCGCGGACCGCACCACGCTCGACACGTCCACGGGCACCACGCTCCTCGTGGTGGTCGTGCCGCACGACCGGGAGGACGCGATCGCCGCGGGGCTGCTCGAGCGCTGCGAGGACTACCTCCGCGGCCGCGGCGCCCGCACGATCCTCGGCGGCGGCTCGGCCGAGATGACGGGCTTCTACCTCGGCCTCTACGGCGGGGCCGACATCCCCGGGATCCTCGACTCGTCGCCAGGCATGCAGCGGGCCTTCCGCGCCGCGGGTTACGAGGTCGCCCAGCGGATCGCGGTGATGCGGCGGCCGCTCGCCGGGTTTCGCCCGCCGGTGAACCGGCTGCAGCTCGCGATCCGTCGCGCCACGTCGCTGCGGGTGATCGACGAGCCGACGCGACGGACGTGGTGGGAGGCAGCGACGACCACCGGCATCGCCCTGCGGCGCTACGAGCTGCGGTCGAACCAGGAGGGACCCGACGGGGTGGCACCGCTCCTGGGCAGCGCGTCGTTCTGGGACATGCAGCCGCTGGCCGCCGCCTGGGGCGTGCCGGCCTGGGGTCTCATGAACGTGAGCATCGAGGGGCCGCGCCGCAGCCAGGGCCTCGCCAGCTACCTCGTGGCCGAGGCGATGCACGACCTCGCGACCGAGGGCGTCACGCTCATGGAGACGCAGGTCTCCGAGGCCAACGCCGCGGCCGTGAGCCTGTTCACCAAGCTGGGCTTCCAGCCCCAGGACCACGGCACCGTGTTCCGCCGGGCGTGAGGGGACACGGGTGTCCCATCGCTTGCGCTCCGGGCTTCCTGAGAACCTACGCGAGGTCCGGAGGGCCGGGTTGCGACCTGCCGGGGTCGCATTCCGTCAGGAAGCCCCAAGCGCCATCGCGGGGATCGTGCGGGTAGGCGTCACGGCTGGCCGGCGGCCGCGAGCGACTCGACGTGGCCGCGGAGGGCGGCGGCGGGATTCGCGGGCGCGTCGGGGGCGTGCCGCAGGCGGAGCGAGAGCGGCGCCGTCCTGCCGTCGCGGCGGACGTCGGCGAGGAACTCCTGGAGCAGGCGGCGGCGGGCCGGCGTCGTGCACAGGAGCCAGTGCACCCAGCACCAGGCCTCGGCGTAGTGGTCCTGCGAGAGCTCGCCGGAGGAGGCGAGCGCCTCCAGCCGCTCCATGTCGGGCCGCCACGTGCCCTCGATGATCCGCCCGGCGAGGTGGGCGACGTGGGCCCGGTGGACGCCCTCCTCGTGGCGCGGCAACTCGAAGAACTCGGCGATCCCCTCGTCGAGCCACAGGGGCACCGCGGGGGCGACGGCGTGGACGTAGCCGTGGGTCGTCTCGTGGCGCAGGTCCTCGGCGACGCGGTCCTGCCAGGCGGCGAACACCGCGAGCGTGGTGTCGGTCTCCACGAAGAAGGCACGGCGGGCCGGGAACCCGGGGAACTGGCGGGCCGCGAAGGCGTCGTAGGACGCCGCATCCTCGAAGAGGTAGAGGTGCACCGGCTCATCGGAGACCGGGAGGCCGAGCCGCTGGCTCACCTCCGCGCGCAGGGCGTCGAGCTCGCGCACGAGGCGGTGCTGACCGGCGATCGGGAAGTCGGCGTGGATCACGAGCTGACCGACCACGAGCTCGGTGCGGCCGGGCAGCCCCTCGTCGCCCTGCCACGACCGCAGGCCGAGGTTCGAGACCGGCCGCCGCGCGAACGCGTCGAGACCGACGACGTGGGCGCAGCCGGCGACCATCACGCAGGCTGCGCAGACAGCGGGAAGACAGGCCGGCCGCATGCGGGGCTCCGACCCCGCGCCGCCGATTCGGCGCGGGCCGGGATGCTAGGCGGACGGCGGAGGCCCGCCAAGACCAGTCGCCGGGGCCGATTCCAGCCGCACGAAGCTGCCGGCGAGCGATTCCGGCGCGAGCGGCCGCCCGAGGACCGCGGCGGCCCCGGCCTCGAGCGCCGCCAGGGCCGTCTCGGGCCTGGGAAACGAGTCGACCACGATCACGGCGAGCTCCGGCCGGTTGGCGGCCAGCATGCCCAG
>JBJTPA010000149.1:0-8128 GCA_046074885.1 Planctomycetaceae bacterium | reverse complement strand
CTCGCCGGAAATGGGGCGCACCGCTCCACGCCCATCGGCGGCTGACGATTACGCCATCAATGACACGAAAAACGACTTCGGCCACGGCCTGCTAGGCGTCCAGCCCGCCGGCCGCGGTCCCGCCGCCGACGGCGACAGGAGCGTGTCGAGCTCGTCGACGAGCTCGCCGAACCGGGCCAGGGCGGTGGCCACCGGCTCAGGCTTCTCGAGATCCACGCCGGCGTCGCGGAGCAGGTCGAGCGGCCATTTCGAGCAGCCCCCCTTGAGGAAGCCGAGGTAGGCGTCGAGTGCGCCCGGCACGCCCTCGGCCACCCGCTTGGCCAGCGCGATCGCGGCCGACAGGCCGTTGGCGTACTTGTAGACGTAGAACGCGTTGTAGAAGTGCGGGATCCGCAGGCACTCGAGTTCCAGTTCCTCGTCGATCACGAAGCCGGGGCCGAAGTAGGCGTCGAGCAGCTCGCGGTAGAGCCCGCGGAGCCGCTCGAGCGTCAGCGGCTCGCCGGCCTCGGCCGAAGCGTGGCTCTTCCGCTCGAACTCGGCGAACATCGTCTGCCGCACGATCGTGGCCCGGATCGAATCGATCTCGCGGGCCAGGATCGCCGCCCGCTCCTCCTTCGTCTTCGCCCGCTCGATCAGGAGCCGGGCGAGCAGCTGCTCGTTGAAGGTGCTGGCCACCTCGGCCACGAAGATCGTGTAGCCGGCGTACTGGAAGGGCTGGGCCCCGGCCGAATACCGGGTGTGCATCGAGTGCCCAGCCTCGTGGGCCAGCGTGAACACGTGCTCGATCGCCTCCTCCTGGAAGTTCATGAGGATGTAGGGATCGGAGTCGTACGTGCCCGAGCTGAAGGCGCCCGACCGCTTGCCCGCGTTGGGATAGCGATCGCACCAGCGGCCGCGGAGCCCCCGCTCCAGCTTCGTGCCGTATTCCTTCCCCAAGGGCGCGAGCGCCTCCATGATCACCGCCACCGCCTGGTCCCAGGTGTGCCGCTGCTCGAGTTCCGGTACGAGCGGCACGTAGCAGTCGTAGTGGTGGATCTCGTCGAGCTTCAGCACCCGCTTCCGCAGCGCGTAGTAGCGGTGGACCGCCGGCAGGTGGGCCCGCACCGCCGCGATCAGCTGGTCGTAGACGGCCAGCGGCACGTTGTCGGCGAACAGCGCCGCCGCGACGGCCGTGGGGTGGTTCCGCACGCGGGCCTCGTAGATGTCGTGCTCGTTGGAGCCCGAGAGCGTGGCGGCCAGCGTGTTCGCGTGGCCCGCGTACTGCGCGTAGAACTGGTGGAACGCGGTCCGCCGCACGGCCGGAGCCGTGTCGTGGAGGAGGGTCGTGAACGTGGCGTTGGAGAGCTCGACCTGCTCCCCCTTGCCGTTCGTGACGGTGCCGAACTTCAGGTCGGCGTCGGTGAGCTGCCGGAACGCCTTCGCCGCCGTGCCCGCGAACGTGCCCTGCATCGCGAGGAGTTTCTCCTCCGGCCCGGAAAGCACGTGGGGCCGGGTCCGCACGAGCCGCTCGAGCAGCAGGCGGTAGGGAGCGAGCGCCGGCCGCTGCATCCAGGCCGCGAGCGTGTCGGGCGGGATGGCGAGGATCTCCGGATCGATGAAGCTCGTCTTCTCGGCGGCCCGCGTGGCGACGTGCTGGAAGCGGCCCATCATCCGCTGGGCGTCGGCCGCCCCCAGGTCCTCGCTGCCGCGCAGGCTGGCGTAGGTGCCGAGCCGGTCGGCCTCCCGGTCGAAGACGAGCTTGTGCTCGAGGCACTCCGCGAGCCGCTCCGTCGACGTGCCCAGCGTGCCGACGTAGGCATCGAACTGGCCGATGCGGTCCTCCCACGCGACCAGGGCCTCGTCCCACGCGGCGTCCGACGCGCAGAGGCTCGACAGGTCCCACGTGTCCCCGGCTGCCACTTCCTTCCGGGCCGGCAGTTTCTTCACTGCTGCTGCCATATCGATCCGCTCCTCCGTTGCATCGAGACCACGCCGCTGTCGGGCCCGTGACCTCCCCCACCATACAAGGCCAAAGGCGAGCGCCGTCGAATGCTTGGATGAATCGTGCGCGACGCCGTAAACGGACCGGTCGCGATCGAGGAGGCGAGCGGGTCGGCGAACGCTCGAGGAGCCTTGGGCCGCCGCGGCCCTCGGCGACGAGACTTTTGCCGCCCGCTTGCCGGCTTGGGCCAAGAGTCCACGCGATGGGGCATCACAGCCTCCAGACGGCGCTGCCCCACGCGAGGCCGCCGCCGAACCCGCAGACCACCACCGTGCTCCCCGGACCGACCCGGCCCGATCGCCACGCCTCGTCGAGCGCCAGCGGGATCGAGCCGCTCGACGTGTTGCCGTAGCGGTCGAGGTTCATGAACACCTTCTCCGCGGGCAGTCCGAGCGCCTCCCGGGCCCCCTCGATGATCCGGGCGTTGGCCTGGTGGAGCACGAACAGGTCCACGTGCTCGAGGGGCACGCCCGAGCGGTCCACGACCTGGCGGATGTTGTACTCGGCGAGGCGGATCGCCCACTTGAAGACGGCGCGGCCGTCCATCTGCATGAACTGCTCGCGGCGGGCGATCCCCTCGGCGGTCACCGGCCGCCGCGAACCGCTCATCGGGCAGGCGAGGAGGCCGGCGCCCCGGCCGTCGGAGCCGAGCGCGAAGGCGAGGAGGCCCCGCTCGGACTGGCCGTCCGCAGCCACCCGCTCGAGCAGCACGGCCCCCGCGCCGTCGCCGAACAGCGGCCAGGTCTTCACGTCCTCGGGATCGACCACCCGCGAGTTCGTGTCGGCTCCGATCACGAGCGCGAGCCGGCTCGTGCCGGTGGCCACGAACTGCGCCGCGGTGACGAGCGCGTAGGCGAAGCCCGCGCAGGCCGCGGTCACGTCCATCGCCGGCGCGTCGAGGCCGAGCCGCTCCTGCACGACGCAGGCCGTCGAGGGAATGCAGGTGTCGGGCGTGAACGTGCCGAGCACGAGCAGGTCCACGTCGGCTGCCGCGCGGCCGGCCTGCGCGAGGGCCGCCCGGCCCGCCGCGGCCGCCAGGTCGCTCGTGGCCTCGTCGGCCGCCGCGTGCCGCCGCTCGCGGATGCCCGAGCGCGCGAGGATCCACTCGGGGTCGCATCCCAGCCGCGCGAGGTCCGCATTGGTGACCACGCCGGCCGGCACGTGGCTGCCGATGCCGGCCAGCCGGAACCCCACGGCGCGGCCGAAGCGCGACGGCCGCGGCGAGGTGAGGATGTCTGACATCTGCGTGCGGTCGTCCTGCGGCCCTGATCCACTATCCTGCCGCGCCGGACCGACGCGTGCCTACTTCGCCGCCGGGCCGCCGTCCGCGGCGGCGTCGGCGGCCTGCCGGGGCTGCACCACGCCGGCCCGATCGAGGTGGATCTTGGCGTACTCCGCGTCGGACACGACGTAGTACCAGTCGGCGAACCGGGCGTTGAGGTCCCGCACCCGCTTCTGCGCGGCCTTCACCTTGCCGTCGTACTCCTCCTCCCGGCGACGGTTCTCGCGCTCCACCCGCCGCCGCTCCTCGATCGCGGCCTGGGCCTTCGCCTCGGCCTCGTCGGCCTGGGCGAGATCGGCGGCCGCGTCCGGCTTCGCCCCGTCCTTCGCATCCGCCCCCGCGGGCGGCTTGTCGCCCGCCTTGTCGGCGCCCGCCGCGGGCGCCTCCGGCAGCGGCTCGAGCGTCGGCTTCTCGAGGAGCGACTCGTTGAAGCGGGCCATCACGAACAGGTAGCGTCCGGCGACGTCGTTTCCCGCGTCGCCCCCCGCCTTCCCGGCGTCCGGCTCCGCCGCGGCCCGCGACACCGTCGTGCCGTTGCCGAAGCGGAGCACGTACTCCACGCCGTCCTTCATGCCCACGACCGTCTCGCCGTCGCTCGAGAGGATGTCGCCCGTGGCGAACGGGTAGAAGCCCTTCTGCGCCAGCGACATGACCGCCTCGCGGTCGTCGGTGAACTTCGTCTCGGCCTTGAGATCGCCGCTCAGGCCGGCCGGCTTGCGGGCCACGTCCACGATCTTCAGGTCGCCGAGCGCGTTGCGGAGGTCGTTGAGCGTGCCGGACGCGAGCTCCTCGCCGGCAGCGAGCGGCGCGTCCTTCGGCTTGTTGCCCTTGTCGAAGGCCGTGAGCTTCACGGCCGACCAGGCCGCCGTCTTGTCGTCATACGCGAGGTCGAAGAGTCCGCGGCGGTCCTGCGACACGAGCGGCCGGCCGCTCGACTCGTCGATCCCGAAGGTGCACGACGAGTCGTCGATCACCACCCGCCGCACGTCCCACGGCGAGAGCTTGAGCAAGTCCTTCTCGATCCAGTCCTCGAACGTCGTCGTGAACTTCCCGGTGTCGATCTCGACGACGTAGACCGGATCCTGGCCGGCCCTGCGGACGAACCGCAGCTTCCGCCCGCCCTCGGCCGCGGGGCCCGACCGCCGGTCCTCCTTGCCGATGACGAGCCGGGCGAGCCGGTTGCCGGACGCGTCGCGGATCTCCACGAGCTGGCCCACGCCCGTCATTCCGACCTTGATCTTCTCGGCGTCGGGCTCGATGACGCCGTAGGTCTCGTGGTCGCCCGGCGACGTGCTCACCACCCGGAGGATCGGCCGGTCCACGAGCTCCATCGTGGCGGCCGCAAGCTGCTCTTTCGCGTCGGCCGGGTAGTTCTCGTGGGCCGGCAGCACCCATACGCCGCCGGCCTGCGCCACCTTGAACGGCGTCAGCGTGGCCAGCTCGTCGTCGAAGGAGACGATCTCGAGGCTCGCCGCCTTCGCCGCGTCGGAGAGCTCGGGAAACAGCATCCGCTCGGACTCCGGCCGCACCGTCGCCGGCGTGAACCGCGGCTGCGCGAGCCAGCCGAGCGCCAGCAGCGCCGCCCCCACGCCCACGAACACGAGCGTCCGCGGCCCCATCTCGCCCGCCTCGTTCTCCGCCCTCGCCATGCCGGGTCTCCCTCTCACCTGAGCCTCGATCGTGACACGCCCTCGCGCTCCTGGGCGCGACGCCGGAAGAACGCGAAGAACGCCACCACGAGCGGCGGGATCGGCGGCAGGAGCACCGCGAGCCACTTCTGCCGGTCCTGCTCCCGGCGCATCTGGGCGTCGAGTTTCCGCTCCACCGCGTCGATCTCGGCGTCGCGCTTCCGCTTCAGCCCCTCGACCTTCGTCTCGAGCCGCCGCTGGGCGATCCGCTGCCGGCCGGCCAGCTGCTGGACCGCCTGCATCGCCGCCTGCGGGTCGGCGTCGCCCTGCGCCTCGAGGTCGCGGATCTTCTGCTCGAACTCGCCGACTTCCTTCTGCATCTCCGCGTTGGCCCTGCGCTCCTCCTCCTCGAAATCGGCGATGAACTTCAGCCGCTCCTCCTCGGTCCTCTTCCGCGAGTCGGCCACCGCGTCCTCGATCCGCTCGAGTGTCCGGTGCCGCGGCTTCCGCTTCCGCACGTCGATGAACCGCCCGTCGCCGGCCAGGTCGTCGAGCACGTTGAGGGCGAACTCCACGTTGTCGAAGTCGAGGCCGAACACGTCGTCGGGGCGGCTCCGCAGGCCGAAGATGCGGCCGTCGAGCAGGTCGATGTCGGCCACGACCACGGCGCGGATCGGCTTCGGCTCCGCAGCCGCGGGGGCGTCCTGCCCGGGCTCGCCGGCGGCGGCCGGCTTCGCGGCCCGCTCCACGAGCACGGCGAGCACGGCCGACTCGGCCGCCTTCCGCTCGAAGACCCGCAACTGGCGCATGTCGCCCCGGTTGTTCATCACCTGATCGACCTCGATCGTGCCGGTCCACGGGGCCGCGGTCCGCACCAGCGGCGTGAACGTCACGTCGACGCCATCCTCGCGGACGCACGAGCCAGGGAACGGGAACAACACCTCCTGCAGGCCCGACGTGATGCGATCCTGCTGGTTGAACCCGGGCGGGGACTCCTTGGCGTCGCGGGCCTCCAGGCTCGCGTCGATGAACACGAACTCGGCGGGGAGCTCGAGCTTGAGGTGGGGATTGTGATCCTGGCAGACCACGGAGGGACTCGCCCCCATGCCGCCGATCGCGCCCGGCCCCGCCGCCAGCCGCACCCCGAGCGTCCGCCACAGGAGGCCGATGTCGCCCTTGGGCTGGCTCTGCGGGCCGAACATGGCCATCGGCCCCATCGGACTGCGGCGGGGCTGCGCCGTGCCCGGCACGTTCGTCATCAGGACCGGCAGCGGATCCTCGAAGATCGCCACCGGCTGGCCGGCCTCGACCGCCGCCACGAAGTTCGTCATCTGCTCCGGACCGAGCGAGGAGGGCTGCACGGCCAGCAGCGCGTCGAACCGCTCGGTGATCGGCGCCGAGGCGTCCACCTGCACGACGTCGTACTGCTTCTCGAGCTCCTCGAGGATCGGCTGCCGCGGCCGCGACTGGCCGCTCATCATGTCGAAGCCGCCGAAGAGATCGGCGTCGGTGGTGAGCACGCCGAGCCGCTTCCGCTGCTGCTGGGCCGCGGTGCAGACGGAGCGGATGAGCTCGTACTCGACCGGCGTGCCCCGGTCAAAGAACGGCACGACCACCTTCTCGAGGCCGCTCGTGAAGGCGCAGCCGAGGAAGATCTGCTCCTCGCGGTAGGCGCCCCGGACCCGGGCGAGCACCGTCTGCGGCTCGATGCCGAACTGCTGCGCCGCGAGCGCCGCGGCCTCGGTCTTGGGCTCGGTGGGAATCACCTCCACCTTCACCCTGCCGCCGCCGAGCTGCTCGAACTGCCGCAGCGTGTTGACCAGGTTGAGCCGCGTCTGGGCGTAGTCCTCGGGCACCGTCGGGCTCACGTAGGCCTTGATCTCGATCGGCCGCTCCGGCTTCAGCGTGGCCAGGAGCCGCCGCGTGTCGGGCGCGAGCGAGCTGATCCGCTCCTCGGAGAGGTCCGCCCGCAGCCCCACCCGCCGGTCCACGGCCTGGAGCAGGAGCACGGCGCCGGCGGCCGCGGCCACCACGCCCGCGAGACGGGCGAGGTAGTGGAGGCCCGCCACGCCGCCGTCGCGGCGGCCGCCCCAGTGCCGGCGGCCGATGAGCACCATCGCCAGGTAGAGGCAGGCCGCCACGATCCCCAGGAAGTAGGCGACCGCCGGCAGGCTCACCACGCCGCGGCCGAAGTCGGAGAACTGCTCCGCGAGACTCCAGCGGCGGACCGCCTCCGCGAACGGCGGCCCCATCACGAGCCCCGCCCGGTCGGCGAGGGCCAGCGGGGCGTTGAAGAGGACTCCGAGGATGAAGCCCACCGTGAGGTTGCCGGTGAGGAAGCTCGCCACCATGCCGACGGCCAGCATGGCGACGCCCGTGAACCAGTAGCCGAGGTAGTTGGTGAGGAACAGCCCCGCGTCGGGCGTGCCCCAGCTCAGCAGGATCACGAGGTTGCAGATGCACGAGAACATGAGGGCCACCGTGAAGATGCCAACGGCGGCGAGATACTTGCCCCACACCACCTCCCAGTCGCTCGCCGGGATCGTCAGCAGCAGTTCGTCGGTCCCCTGCCGCCGCTCGTCGGCCCACACGCTCATCGTGATCGCCGGCACGAACACGAGGAGGATGAAGGGCAGGTGGCGGTTGAGCTGGTCGAGGTTGGCGAGGTTCGAGTTGAAGAAGTCGGGCGGCCAGAACGCGGCCAGCGAGCCGAGCAGCACGAACACGCAGATGAAGACGTAGCCCGTGGGGTTCGCGAAGTAGGCGGTGAAGTTCCGCTTGAAGACGGCGTCCAGAACATGCCACTTCATGGTCGGATCCTGCGGACGAAAGCGGGGCGGAAGGGGTGCGAGGCGCGGACGGGGGCGGGGATGGTCAGGCGGATCGGGTGAGCTCGTGGAACCTCTCGTCGAGGCCGCGGCCGTCCCGGCGGAGCTCCGCCGGGGTGCCGTCGAACCGCAGGCGGCCCTCGGAGATGAGGATCACGCGGTCGGCCATGGCCTCGACCTCCTGGAGGATGTGGGTCGAGAGAAGGATCGTCTTGCTCTGGCCGAGGCGACGGATCGTTTCGCGGACCTCGCGGATCTGGTTGGGGTCGAGTCCGCTCGTCGGCTCGTCGAGGATGATCACTTCCGGCTCGTGGATAATAGCCTGAGCCAGGCCGACACGCTGGCGGTAGCCTCGAGAGAGGTGCTGGCAGAGCTTGTTGCGCACGTCTGAGACGAAGCAGCGCTCCAT
>JBJTPA010000148.1:0-8390 GCA_046074885.1 Planctomycetaceae bacterium | reverse complement strand
CGACACCGAACAGTCGTACTGGGAACTCTACTTCGCCTACCGCAACCTGGAGGCCCGCAAGGCGGGCCGGGATAGCGCCCTCGAGGCCTGGCGGAAGGTCCACGCCCTCTACGTGGAACAGTCCCGCGGCGGCGAGGCCGACAAGGAGGCCCAGGCCCGCGAGCAGTACTTCTTCTTCCGCGGCGAGGTGGAGTCGGCGCTCACCGACGTCTACCGCTGCGAGAACCGGCTCCGCTACATGATGGGGATCTCGGCGAGCGACGGCCGGCTCATCCGCCCCTCGGACGAGCCCACGACCGCCCGGATCGCCTTCGACTGGCAGCAGTCGCTCGTCGAGGCCCTCTCCCGGTCGGCCGAGCTCCGCAAGCAGAAGTGGGTCATCAAGCAGAAGGAACTGGAGCTCGTCGCCGCCAAGAACCTCGTCCTTCCCCGACTCGACGTCGGCGGCCGCTATCGCTTCCTCGGCGTCGGCGAAAACCTGCTCGGCGGCGTGGGCTACCCCGTGCCCAGCCCGACGCTGGTGAACCCGAAAGCCGTGTCACTCGAGAACACGAACGCCTACTCGACGCTCCTCTCCGGCCAGTTCCAGGAGTGGCAGGCGGGCGCCCAGTTCCTCATGCCGCTCGGCTTCCGCCGCGAGCTGGCCACGGTCCGCAACCACCAGCTCCAGCTGGCCCGCGAGCGGGCCCGCCTCCAGGACGAGGAGCTCGAGGTCTCGCACGCCCTCGTCGAGGCGGTCCGCAACGTGGACACGAACTTCGCGCTCGCCCAGACCAACTTCAACCGCCGCGTGGCCGCCGAGCGGCAGGTGGAGGCCGTGCAGGCGGCCTACGACGCGGGCACCGTGACGCTCGACCAGCTCCTCGACGCCCAGCGGCGTCGCGCCGAGGCCGAGAGCTCCTACCACCGCGCGATCGTGGACTACACCCGCTCGATCTCGCAGCTCCACTACCGCAAGGGCTCGCTGCTCGAATACAACGGCGTGTTCCTCGCCGAGGGCCCGTGGCCGGGCAAGGCCTACTTCGACGCCCATCGCCGGGCCCGCCAGCGCGACGCGAGCATCTACCTCGACTACGGCCTCTCGCGGCCGGGCGTCTTCAGCCGCGGCGCGGTCACGCAGCGGTTCGAGTCGGTGGGCGCCGACTCGCCCGCGGTCCAGTTGCCCCCGCGCGACCCCGCCACCCGCGAGCCGACGCCTGCCGGCCCGCCGGCGCCCGAACTCCTGCCCACCCCAGCCGAAACCCGCTCGAGCCCGGCCGCAGGCTGAGCCACCGCGAGCGGCTCACTTCTGCTTCGGCTCCAGCAGGCCCTGGCCGTCGATCCAGGATCGAATCGCCCGCCCCTGGTTGGAGAGCGTCTGCACCGCCTTCCAGCGGTCGTCGCCCACGACGGCGCGGAGCGCCTTCTGGTCCACGTCGGCCAGCACCATGAAGACGAGCATCTGTTCCGCCTGCTCGTTCCGCTGCCGGTGCGGGGGGTCGAGCCGCAGCGCGGGCTCCTTCTCCGCGAGCAGCCGCTCGAGCGCGGCGTGCTCGTCCTGCGAGAGGGCCAGCATGTCGTCGAGCCGGAGCAGGGCCGTGGTCACGAGCGACTTCCACCGGAACGCCCGCCTGGCCGCCGTCTCGGCGGCCAGGGCCGCCGCCTGCCGCTCGTCGAGCACCGTCGCCAGCGACTCGGCGAACAGCGAACTCTCCTCGAACAGCGTGAGCAGCCGGCGGCGGCAGCGCTGCACGTCCTGCTGGAAGCGGCCCCACTTCTGCTGCCCCTCGCGGTCGCGCATGTTGACCGTCACGCCCGCGTAGCCGCGGCGGACCTCCTCGACCTCGCCGACGCAGCGGCGGACGTCGGCCTCGAGGGCCATCTCCAGTTTCCGCCGCTGCTCCGGCGTGAGGCCGCACGATCGCTCCACCCGCTCGAGCCGCGTGCGGCCGACCGCCCGCACGCGGGCCAGCACCGGCGAGCCGGCGTCCCCGTCGCCGCCCGGCCGCACCCCTGGAAAACCGCCGCCGTTGTTGCGGATGACCCAGCCACCCCCCGGCTGCTCGAAGACGTTGGCGTCGAAGTTGGCCCCGAGGTCCACGAGGTTGCCGTCCTCGTCGGCCCGCTGCTCGCCGGAGGCGCCCCCCTCGCGGACGCGGTCGTCGTCGGCCCGCGCGCCCGCCGCCAGGACGGCCGCCACGGACAGCGCCGCGGCGAGCCGGTTCGCCGCCGCCCAAAAGCGCCGGATCGAGGCCGCGTCGTTCATGGCCGCCACCATGCATCGAGTTTCTGCGGATGCTGCTGCAGGGTGTTGAACTCCGACCAGTCGATGCCGTTCATCGGCACGCCCTTCGCGCTCGCCGACTCGCACCAGTGCCTCCACGACCGCAGTTGCGCGGCATCGAGGTGCGGCGCGATGCAGGCCTCGGCGAAGTCCGGTGCCAGCGGCATGTCGTTGCTCATCACGCCGTGGTCCTCGAGTTCGCGAATCCAGGGCGGCTGCCAGCGGGTCCGCAGGTCGGCGAGCACGTCCTGACGCTGGGACGCCGTGAGCCCGAGCCGCTCGTCGAGCTTGAGCACGATCTGGATGCGGGCCGCCTCCTCCCGCCGCTCGCGCCGTTGCCGCGACTCGCTCTCGTAGGCGACGAACTCGGCCGCGTCGGCGCGGGGCTCGACCGCGGCCACCACCCGCTCGTGGATGACGCGGCGGACGTCGATCGGCTCCGCGACGCCCGCGCCATCGAGCTGCAGCCGCGCCACCCGCTGGGCCACGTCGCGGACGCCCTGCCGAGAGGCTGCGAGCACCTCCTTGCGGGCCTCGGGGGGCAGGCTGCCGCAGGCCCGACGCACGAGGGCGAGTTCGGCGGTGAGCAGCGGCTGGAGCATGTTCTCGAACTGCTGCGCCTGCTGACGGATGAACTGCGCCCGCTGCGCGGCCTCGGCGGCGGCCTCCGCGGCCCGGTTCCGCTGGGCGGCCCGACGCATGACGTCGTCGAGCGTCTCGCGGGCACGCTCGAGCAACTGCTGCGCCGGCGGCAGCGGATCGAGTTTCCCGTCCTTCCCGCCGCCGGCCTCGGCGGCCGGCGCGGCGGGAGCCCGGGCATCCTCCTCCGCCAGGGCGGTGGCCGCCACGAACGCGACGGCCAGCGCGCGGCATGCCGGCCCGGCGACGAAACGCGGCGGTCTCATGCCCGGCTCCCGTCTAGCGCTCGTAGATCGGCTTGAACTTGAAGTTCACGGCGAGGGCCAGGAGCGCCAGCGACGTGTCCACCGTGCCGCCGAAGCCCCCGCCGCGGTTGGCGAACCCGGCGAAGCTGCCGTCCTTGCCCTGCATGGCCTTGAGTTCCCGCACGAGCCCCAGGTTCCACTTCTCCCAGGCCTCGACGTCGCCCTGGAACAGGGCCTGCGCCCGGTAGTAGCGGGTGTAGGTCGGGTAGCCCTCCATGGCGGCCTGGGCGTCGCGGCTGCGGCCCTTGAGGTACGCGAGCGACCGCTTGAACTCGGGCGCGTCCTTCTGCCTGGCGATCGAGAGCACGAGCACCGCGATGCTCGTCACGGCGTCGCTGCCGCCCCCCGGGCTGCCCGAGTAGCCGACCTGCCCGTTCGGGCCGGTCATCGAACGGAAGTACTTGCAGGCCTTGAGAATCGTCTCGTCGGGCACCTCGATCCCAGCGTTGCGGGCGGCGAGCAGGCCCATCAGCACGGCGCCGCTCACAGAGGTGTCGGCATCCTTGGCGTCGGGCGAGTAGCGCCAGGCGCCCTGGGGGTTCTGCTTCGCACTCGTCAAGGCGCAGCGGACTGCCAGCTCGAGCGCCTGCCCGATCGTCCGCCGCCGGGCCTGCTGCGAGGCCTCCCCGTCGCCGGCCCACAGGCCGCGGTCATCGACGGCGCCGTAGCTCTCGGCCAGCGCGAGCATGCCGAAGCCGTGCTGGTACATGCTGTCGTGGCCGGTGGTGCCGCCGAGGAAGCCCGTGTTCGGGTCCTGGGCGGCGATCATGCTCCGGAGCGCCTTGCGGATCGGCTCGCGGTAGGGGCCGAAGTTCGGGTCCTCGCCCGACGCGAGGAACACCATCACCGCCATCCCCGTGACGCCGGGCCCGGCCTGGCCGTCCTTCCAGGACCCCGAGGCGTCCTGCGTCTTGAGGAGGTAGCGGATGCCGGCGTCGTACATTTCGCGGACGTCGCGCGGCACGGGATCGCCGTACTTCACGATCGGGCCCTGGGCGCAGGCGGCCGCGCAGGTCGCCACCGCGACGAGCCCCGCGCCGACGACGACCCGCGACCGCCTCATCGGCGTTCCCTCTCGAAGCGGTTGAAGTAGGCGTCGAGGCCGGCCCGGAACTCCTCCGGGAGGACGCGGCCCGACGTGCCGGTGGCCTGGTCCTTCTCGCCCCCGTCGCCGGCGCCCCGGCCGCGGTTGCCCGCGCCCACGAGGGCCAGCGCCGAGTTCCTCGTCGTGCCGGTGGACCCGCCGCCACCCCGCGGTGCCGCGCCGCCGCCACCACCGCCGCCGCCACCAGCGCCGCTGCCGGCCTGCGCGGCGAGCAGGCGCTCGATCACTTCGGTCTCGGCCCCCACGGCCTTCGCGCCGGTGTCGGGCGTCCGCAGCACGTCGGCCGCCTCGGCCATCACCTCCTCGACCTTCTCGAAGAGCTGGATCTCGCGGGCGAACTGCCGCTCGCCGTCGTCCTCCTCGAGGAGCCGGTCCACCATGCCGACGACGCGGTCGGCGAGTTTTTCCTGCCGTTCGGAGAGCATCCGCCCCGTCGCCGCGTGCTGGGGCGGCTCGACCGCCCCCTTCGCCTGCTCGGCGACCCGCGTCTCCTCGCGCAGGTTCGTCTCCTCTTCCAGGATCTGCATCGTCTCGAGCACGACCTCCGGCGGCACGCTCTCCGGCATCTCGCCCCCCTCGCCCTGCCCCTGCCCCTGCTGCGGCGGCTCGACGAGGTCGTCGGCCAGCCGGTCGAACGTGTCGGACCAGAACTCCGCCTGCGCCAGCGACATCCCGGCCTCCCGCGTGACGTCGTCGGAGAGCTGCCGCAGGCTGCCGAGCGCGTCGAGGTCCTTCATCTCCTCGAGCACGGTGCGGAACGCCGGCAGCTGCCGGCGGTCGAGATAGGCCTGCAGGTCGTCCATGATGTGCGACACCCTCTCGGCCTCGCGGGCGTTGGCGTCGGCGACCTCGCGGACCGACTGCTGCACCGCGGCCGGCCGCCGCTCGGGACGGCCGAAGGCGTCGGCCGCGAGCCCCGCGATGCGGCCCGCGATCGAGCCCTGCTCCCGCGAGGCGAGCTTGAGCCGCTTCACGAACGTGCTCCCCTCGAGGTTCGCCATCACCCGCGCCAGGTCGTCGGCCACCTTCGCGAACTCCTCGAGCAGCCTCTGCTGCTTCTCGACCGCGTCGGCGAGGGCCTCGTCGGCCGGCTGCTCCTCCGGCTCCGCGCCGCCCCCCGGCTGCTGCGGTGGCGTCACGCCCGCCTGGGTGGAGGGCAGGCCGAGCCGGCCCTGACCCGCGCCCTGCTGCGGCTTCGACGCCTGGTCGCCGGCGTTCGGCTGCTGCGAACTCTCGCGGTCCACGACCTGCGGCACCTGCGGCTGCTGCCCCTCGGGCTGCTCCGCCGGCTGGCCACCCGCGCCCTGGCCGCGGTCGGGGCCGACCCGCGGGGGCGGCTCGCCGCCCGGCTTCGGCGCCCCCTCGCGCGGCTCGTCCGGCCGGCCCGCGAGCTCGCCCGCGGCCGGCTCGCCGGCGGTCGCCTGCCGCGCGGTCGCCGCGGCGCGCAGCAACTCGGCCACTCCCGGCATCCGGTTCTCGCCGATATCGGCGAGCGTCTGGATGTCCTCCGCGAGCCGCTCGAGCGTGCCCGCCTCGAACTCGGGATTCTTGATCGCCTCGCGGACGAGCTTCTCGCCGTCCTCGACGAGCCGGTCCATCCGCCGCTCCTGCGCGTCCTCCGCGGCCGCCTGCTGCTCGAGCCTCCGCCGCGTCTCCTGGTCGAGGAGCTTTTCCGCGGGCAACTTCCGCAACTCGGTGTTGCCGGCGAGCAGCGCCATCTCGCGGTCGCGGACCTCCGCGGCCTGCTGCCGCCAGCGGCCGAGCCGCTCGTTCATCACGAGCGCGTGCTCCGCCTTGTCCACCACGTAGACGATGAACGGCGCCGAGTAGACGCGTCCGCGGCCGGGGAGGTAATCCTCCGCGAACGCCCGGATCATGAGCGGCTGCGGCCGCACGCCGAGGGCGTCGGGGCAGAACGTCGCCGCCACCTCGAGGGCCGCCTGGTCCGGGCCACCGGCCTTCAGCGGCCGCTCGCCCCGGTCGGGCGCCCGGCCGCCCTCGCCGCCGTCCCCCTCCCACTCGATTCCCACGCGGCGGATGCCGAAGTCGTCGGCCGCGCCGATCGTGAACCGCAGCGTGTCGGACGAGATGAGGATGTCGCGGCTGGCCGGCAGGCCCGACAGGGCGAGCGTCGGCGGCTCGTCGGCGCGGGGCGCCAGCTGCACGACGAGCGGCCGCGCACCGTCGAGGCCGTCGCGGTCCCGCCACTCGATCGCGACCTTCGTCTCCGCGCCCGCCGCGGCCGGCGGCGTGCGGACCACGGCGCCGGCGGGTTCGACCGGCAGGCCATCGACCCGCGCCGCGGCGAGTTCGCGGTTGGCCGTGGCCACGATCGAAACCCTGCTGCCCCGCACGGGCGCGAGCAGGCCGGAGCGGACGTCGATCCGCTGGGGCTCGGGCCGCTGCAGGTAGTCGGGGAGCCGCACCTCGGCCACCACCTCGGTGATCTCGGGCCGCAGCACGGGCACCACCCGCGTGCGGGCCCGGGCGTCGCCCACGGCCACGGACAACGGTGCCTCGGCGAGCTGTGGCGGCAGCGTGAACGAGTAGCTGTCGGCGGCGAGTTCCGCGGCGAGCGGCGGCTGGCGGCCGGTCCGGGCCCGCGCCTCGGCCGGCCGGGCGCAGGTGTCGGGGGCGAGCGCGACGTCCAGCGTGGCCGGCTCGCCGCGCGGCACGACCTTCCGCTCCGGCAGGACGCCCACCCGCGCAAACGTGAACCGCTCGACCGATCGCCACGGCGCCAAGAACCGCGCCCAGGCGTTGGCGGCGGCGGCGGGGGCCAGCACGGCCGTGGCCACCGCGGCGGCCACGGGCAGCGCCGCCAGCGCGAGCCACGTCCGGTGCCGCGGCCGCGACACCGCCCTGGCGAAGTCGCAGGTGGCCGACCGCTCCGCCACCTGCGCGATCGCGGCCTCGCAGAGCCGTCGTGAGCCGAGCCCGCCGGCGGCCGTGCCCTGCACCGCCGCCGTCCGCACGATCTCGATGATGCCCAGC
Organism: Planctomycetaceae bacterium; assembly: GCA_046074885.1. Lineage (GTDB taxonomy): Bacteria > Planctomycetota > Planctomycetia > Pirellulales > UBA1268 > QWPN01. Next base: position 1,084 of record JBJTPA010000148.1, on the reverse strand, counting down.
AGCTGGTCGCCCATGGCGGGGAACCGCCGGGCGATGAGCCTGGCCACCTGGTCGAGCGCGCGGTGACTCCACACCCAGCGGTGCAGCGCGAGCGGCACGGCCGCGCAGGCCGCCACCGCCAGCGCGAACGCCGCCACGCGGACCAGCCAGGGCGTCTCCGTGAGCCGGTCGAGGCCGAACACGGCGAGGTAGCCGACGAGCACCCCGCAGGCCGCGCCGCACGCGGCCTCGACGATCTTGATGCGCCACACGAGCCCGCGGAATGCGTACAGCCGGCGCTCGAGATCCTCCGGCAGGGCGATGCCGCCGGCAACCCGCACCACGGCGCCACCGCCCGTTGCCATCGTGCTCATGGCCGATCCTCCCGCGCGTCCCGTGCCGACCGTTCCATCAGACCAGCCCCTGCCGCTTGCGTCCCACCCAGAACAGGCCCAACAGCGCGACGAGCGTGCCGGCGACGAGCGGATGGCACCACAGCTGCAGCCGCCGCACCGTCGGCGGCTGCTCGGGCAGGGCCGCGAGCGCGCCGACGAGCCCGGCGATCTCCTCCGGGGGCACGAGGCGTCCGCGGGTCACCTGCGCGATCTCCGCGAGCACCTCGGGCCGGGCCGGCCGGCCGATCCCCTCGGCCGCCTGCCCCTGCACGAAGAACGACGCCTCCAGTGTATCCCCCGTCTCGCGGCACCCGAGCACGACGGCGTGCTTGCCCGGCTCCTTCGGCGCGTAGGTGGCGGCGAACACCCCCCATTCCCCCTCGCCCGCCGGCGGCGCGAAGCGGACCGTCTCCACGGCCCCCGACGGCCCCGTGATCCGGGCCGACACCTCGCCGCGGGAGAGCGGCTCGCCGCTGGCCTGGGCCACCCGGGCGTCGAGCGCGAGCGCCTGGCCGAGCTGCGGCTGCTCGGGGGAGAAGGAGAAGCTCATCCGCTCCCCCTTGGCCATGTTGCGGCGGTAGGCCATCCAGCGGACGACCTGCCCCCAGAAGCGGTAGTGGTACTTGTCCTCGACCCCCTTCCGCCACCGCCAGGCGCCGTCGGTGGCCATGTAGAGCACCTTGCCCGCGCCGTAGGTCCGCGTGACGAGC
>JBJTPA010000147.1:0-8337 GCA_046074885.1 Planctomycetaceae bacterium | reverse complement strand
GACCCGCGGCACCTCGGCGATCGGCGGGCCCAGCTCCGGCCAGATGTTCCCCTGCGCGTGGAACAGGCTGATGAGGAACTCCGAGTGGGTCACGCGGTGCTCGGGGTGCAGGTCGGCGCTGGTGGCGAGGAACACGCGATTGGGGCGGATCTGCCGCAGGATGTGCGTGAACGTGTTCTGCGTGCCCACGGCGCCCTCGACCTCCATGTAGCTGCCGTGGGTGGTGAACCGCCGGCCGCGGAAGGTGCTCAGGTCGCCGTCGGGAAATTTCAGGAACCGCAGCCGCTCGGGCGGCAGGCCGAGCGCCTGGAACGATTCCCGGGCCTCGGCCATGCGGACCTTGACGATGGTGTACTGCTGCTCGGGGCGGCAGTAGCCCATCCGGCCGTCGGTGACGACCGCCGCGTGGACCTCCACGCCCTCGGCCACTCCCGCCAGGAACGTCAGGCCGGCGCCGAGAACGACGTCGTCGTCGTGCGGCGAGATGAAGAGCCAACGCTCGTCCCTGCCGCGCCAGGCGGGGAAGACCTGCGACATGTCGTGCGTGCGGACGACCCCGTCGTCGTTGCGGCGCCAGTAGGTGATCTTCTCGGCCATGGGCGCTGGTTCCTGGGCGGTCACGCCGGGACGTATTCGTTGCCGATCTTTCGGGCCCGCTCGGCCTTGTCGAGATTCAGGCCCAGGGCCACGCCGACCTGCACGAGGATGTTCCAGCCGGCCAGCAGCTGGAGCACCGCGTCGAATCCGGCCACCCGCGGAATGCGGATGGTGGGGAACGGTGTCGGCTCCGCGGCCACCGCGATCACGGTCAGACCCACCCCCTCGGCCAGCGTCTTCCGGAACTTCTCGATCTCGGCGGGGAAGGGGTCGATGACGATCACCACCTCGTCGCGTCGCATGACCTCCTCGATGCCGTGGACCGCGTACGTCCCCTCGAGGTAGTCGCTCTTCTTGTGCGTGATCTCGTTGGTCTTGAGCGTCAGTTCCTCGGCCACGCCGTCGTTGCGGCCGGCGAAGTAGATCACCGGGGCCTGGGCGATCTTCTGCACGATCACAGGATCGAGCTCGGCCTCCAGCACCTCCTGCGAGCTGCGGCGGGCCTCCGCCTGGTTGGCGGCCAGCGGCGCCGCCTTGTCCCAGGGCGCCAGCAGCGAGCGGTAGAACAGGGCCTGCTCGACGACGCTCTTCGTGGCGGCCACGGCGTCCTCCCTGCCGCAGCGGAGCGTGTAGCACTTCGTGCACACGGTCTCCAGCGTGCAGGGCGTGTTGGCCGTCAGGCCGAACAGCGTGGTGTGGCCCTGCCGGCGAAGCTGGTCGAACAGCGAGATGAGTTCCTTGGTCTTGCCGCTGTTGCTGGCGCCGAAGACGGCGAAGCCCGCCAGGTCGTAGTCGTGCGCCTGCCGGGCACCGTCCGTCGCGACCGCCAGCGGGATGCCACGGGTGAGCACCTCGCACATCAGGCTCTTGGCGGGAAAGATGCGGCTGGAGCCCTCGCCGGTGAGGAACAGCCGGCCCGTTTCGCGGATCGCGCGGGCGGCTTCGCCCGCGGCCTCGAAATCGAACGCGCCCACGATGCCGGGCGTTTCCAGCATCTCGCGGACCAGGGCGAATCGCTCGTACTTGACGTCGCGCAGATTCATCGGCTGACGTCCTTCGCCTTGGGTGCAAAACGCCATGGTAAACGGTGTTCGGCAGGTGAACCATGGGGGGCCATGGGGTTCCCACGCGGGAGCCCGAGTGCACGATCGGGGTCGATTTCCAAGCACCCGCCGTAGCGGGCACGCGCCGACCGGCGGGCCAGGATCCGGCGCGACGACTAGGCGGCCCGGACGAGCGCGACCGCGGCCCGCGGCAGCTTGCGGGCGACGACGAGGAACTGCTTGCCGAGGATTCGCCACGCGGGCGGACAGCGAAGATAGAGCGCCACGAGGAACGGGGGCGGCCTGAAGCCGCGGGCCATGGTGTAGGGCATGAACCGCCGCTCCGACCGCTCGATCTCGAATCCCGAGAGGCTGAGCAGTTCCCCCAACGACGCCTCCGTGAGTGGGAGGTAGTGGTCCCAGAAGTCCCAGTAGGCGCCCTGGACGAGGCCGATGTTCGGTCCCATGCACACGAGCCGCCCTCCGTCCTTCAGGCAGCGCGAGGCCTCGAGCACCGTGCGGCGCAGGGCATCCTTGTCCGGCAGGTGCTCGAAGAAGTTACTCGTGAACACGGTGTCGAGGGAGGCGTCGGCCAGCGGCCACGGCCGCGAGCAGTCGTGGAGCAGCGACTCGACCCCGGCCCCGACCCGCTCCGGCATCTCCGGGTTCAGATCCATCGCGATCCGCCGGCCCGCACGCACGTTGCGGATGAACTCGCCCCAGCCGCAGCCGAGGTCGAGCACCGTGCCGTCGGGCTCGACGTAGCGCTGGAAAAAGTCGTCCACCAGGATCCGCCACACCCGCTCCCGGTACTCGGCGACCGGGGCGAACCGGTGCCGGTATTCCGCGTCGAGGTCCTGGAGCGTTTGCATGGCGGGGCCGCGTTCCCGGAACCGGGGAAGAGGGCCGGGGACGGTACCGCCCCTCCCGGGCGGCGGCCAAGGCCAGTCCGGTCCGCGTTTCACGGTCCGGAGGGTGGCGGCACGGCCCGCCGGGGCCTATCACACAAGGCATGGCGCCCCGCACCTCCCCCGCTCCGCGCGACCGCCCACCAGCCGCGTCGGGGCATCGACGACCGCCCCGCCGGAATCCCGCGGCGTCGCCGGGCACCGGGCAGGCGATCGAGACGTGTCGCGCGTGGTTCGCGGCCCGCGGCTGGAAGCCCTTCCCTTTTCAGGAGGAGACGTGGGAGGCGGCCGCCGCCGGCACGAGCGGTCTCCTCCACGCGCCGACCGGAACGGGCAAGACGCTCGCCGCATGGCTCGGCGCGGTCGCGCGATCGGCCGCCGTCGGCCCGGCCGAACCCATCGGCCCGCGGGTCGTGTGGATCACGCCGCTCCGCGCGCTCGCGGCCGACACCGTGCGGGCGCTCGCCGAGCCGCTCGGGGGCCGCGACGCGGTCGTGCGCGGCTGGAGCGTCGCCTCACGCACGGGCGACACGTCGGCCGCGGATCGCAGGCGGCTTCGCGCGCGCTGGCCGACCGCGCTCGTCACCACGCCCGAGTCGCTCTCGGTGCTGCTCGCACTCGAGGACGCGCACGAGACCTTCTCCGCGCTCGACACGGTGATCGTGGACGAGTGGCACGAGCTGCTCTCGACGAAGCGGGGCGTGCAGACGGAGCTGGCGATGGCGCGGCTGCGGGCGCTGCGGCCCGGGCTCGTCACCTGGGGGCTCTCCGCCACGCTCGCGAACCTCGACGAGGCGGTGTCGGCGCTCGTCGGCCCGGCGGGGACGGGAGCGGCACGGCTGGTCTCGGCGCGGATCCCGCGAAACCTCGCGATCGAGACGCTCATCCCCGAGCCGATGGAGCGGTTTCCCTGGGCCGGCCACATGGGGATGCGGCTGCTGCCGCAGGTCGTCGCCGCGATCGACCGGGCCGCGACCACGCTCGTGTTCACGAACACGCGGTCGCAGGCCGAGCGCTGGTTCGACGCGCTCCGCGCGGCCCGTCCCGACTGGCGGCGGTCGCTCGCTCTCCACCACGGCTCGGTGGACCGCGACCTGCGGAGCCGCGCCGAGGAGGGACTCCGCCGGGGAAAATTGAAATGCGTCGTGGCCACGTCGAGCCTCGACCTCGGCGTCGACTTCGGTCCGGTCGAGCAGGTGCTCCAGGTGGGCAGCCCCAAGGGCATCGCGCGGCTGCTCCAGCGGGCCGGCCGCAGCGGCCACGCGCCGGGCGCCACGGGCCGGCTCGTCTGCGTGCCCACCCACGCGCTCGAGCTCGTGGAGTGCGCCGCCGCACGGGCCGCCGTGGAGGCGGGGGAGGTCGAGGCCCGCCGGCCGCTCACCGGCGCCCTCGACTGCCTCGCGCAGCACCTCGTCACCGTCGCCTGCAGCGGCGGGTTCCGGGCCGACGACCTCCGCCGCGAGGTCGAGAGCACGCATGCCTTCGCCGGCCTCGACGACGCCTCGTGGCGGTGGGCGCTCGACTTCGCCGCGCGGGGCGGGCCGGCGCTGGCTGCCTATCCCGATCACTCGCGAATTCACGAACGCTTCGGCCGCTGGTACGTGACGAGCCGCGCCATGGCCCGCCGCCACCGGATGAACATCGGCACGATCGCGAGCGATGCGGCCGTCGCCGTGAAGTGGCTGCGGGGCGGATCGCTCGGCACGGTCGAGGAGTCGTTCGTGTCGCGGCTCGATCCCGGCGACCGGTTCCTGTTCGCGGGCCGGCCGCTCGTGCTCTTCCGGTTCGACGGCCTCACCGCCTGGGTGAAGCGGGCCCGCGGCCCGGCCCCCCTCCGGGTGCCGCGGTGGAACGGCGGGCGGATGCCGCTCTCGACGCTCCTCTCGGAGGCCGTGCTCGACCTCGTCCGCGACGCGGTGCGGCCCGGCGCCGGCACCACCGCGGCCCGCGAGGTGACGGCGGTGCTGCCGCTCCTCGAGACGCAGGCCCGCTGGAGCCGGCTGCCCGACCGCGACACGCTGCTCGTGGAACGCTGGCAGGGCCGCGACGGCTGGCACGCGTTCGTGTTCCCGTTCGCGGGGCGGCTCGTGCACGAGGGGCTCGCCGCGCTCGCGGCCTGGCGGGTGGCGCGGGCCAAGCCGGCCACGCTGACCTTCGCCTGCACCGACTGGGGCTTCGAACTGTCCGGCCGCGACGTGCCGCCGACCGACGAGCGGGCGTGGCGGCGGCTCCTGTCGCCCGCGAACCTGCTCGACGACCTGCTCGCGTGCCTGAACGCCACGGAACTCGCGCGCCGGCACTTCCGCGAGATCGCCCGCGTGGCCGGCCTCGTGAGGACCGCGGGACAGAGCGACCGGCAGACGCAGGCGTCGGCCGGGCTCATCTACGACGTGCTCGTCGAGCACGACCAGGAAAACCTGCTGCTCGCGCAGGCCCGCCGCGAGGTGCTCGAGCGGCAGTTCGAGTTCACGCGGCTCCGCGACACCCTCGAGGCCCTCGCCACCCGCGACGTCCGCATCGTGGAGACGCCCCGGCTCTCGCCCCTGGCCTTCCCGATCTGGGCGGAGTTCGTGCAGTCGCGGCTGACGACGAAGGACTGGCTGACGCAGATCGCCGACATGGCCCGGGATCTCGAGGCCGCGGCGGACTGAATCGGTGGATCTCGCGAACAAGGCGAGGGGCTGCCCGTGCCCTCGAGCGGGCTATGGAAGCGAGCGAAGCCAGGGATGGCGGAGCGAAGCGGACATGCAGAGAGCCGAAGCCCGGAGGGCGGAGGCGAACGTCCGGCGAGAGGGCATGGGCGGCCCCGAAGCCGGATCGGGCGAGACGAGGTCATATGACTCAGTGGCCGGCTTCATTGGCACGGGCGACCCATCCTGCGACACTTGTCCTCCCGAGGGATTGGAGTCGCTCCCATGCAGATCGCCATCGCCGCATCGCCCGCGGCCGCCATCGACACGGCAGCCGACGTCGTGCTCGTGCCGGGACGCGCGGCCTACTTGCCCGCCACGCGGACGCTCCTCGTCGCCGACGTCCACCTCGGCAAGGCCGCCACGTTCCGCGCCGCCGGCATGCCGGTGCCCGAGGGGTCGGCGCAGGCCGACCTCGCGCGGCTGGTGCGACTCGTCTCCGAGACCGCCGCGGCCCGGCTGATCGTCCTCGGCGACCTCTTTCATGCGAAACGAGGCGCGACGGCGCAGGTGTTCGACGAGTTCACGGCGGCGCGGGCTTCGTTCGCCGCGACCGAGGTCCTGCTCGTGGCCGGCAACCACGACCGCTCGCTCGGCGCCCTGCCGCCGGGCATCGGCATCGACTCGCTGCTGCGGACCCACGACGAGCCGCCGTTCCACTTCGTCCACGACCCGGCCACAGCTCTGCCCGAGCACTGGCGGCAGGCCGAGTTCACGATCGGCGGCCACATCCACCCCACCATGTCCATCGCCGCGCCGGGCGGCGACCGCATCTCCGAGCGGTGCTTCGTGGCCGAGGAGGGCGTGCTCGTGCTCCCCGCGTTCGGCTCGTTCACGGGCGGCCACCGCGTGACGCCGGGGCCGGGCGTGCGGCTGTGGATCGCCCGCGACGACGGCGTCGTGGACGTGACGCGGCTCGCGAACCTCGCCGCCGACGCCCGCGGCTAGGTCGCGAGCCCGCGGAACGCGACGTGCAGCCGGTCGAGCAGGTCCCGCGCCGTCATCGACACCTGCCCGAGGTCGGCCGCGGCCGCGTCGCCGGCGCGGCCGTGGACCCACGCGGCCAGCCGCGCCGCCGCGAACGGATCCATCCCCTGTGCGAGCAGCGCGACGGTCACGCCAGTGAGCACGTCGCCCGTGCCCGCCGTCGCCATGCCAGGGTTGCCCGTCTCGTTGCGGGCCCGCGTGCGGGGATCGACCACGAGCGTGCCCGCCCCCTTGAGCACGATTACGGCGTCGAGTGCCGCGGCCATCGCGGCCGCCTCCCGCTCGAGCTCGTCGCGGTCGCGGGCCGCCGGTCCGTCGGGAGCCGCGCCGAGGAGCCGCGCCATCTCGCCGGCGTGCGGCGTGAGCACCCGCGGGCCGGCGTGCCGCCGCCGCTCGGCCGGCGGCACCTGCGCGAGCGCCCACAGGGCGTCGGCGTCGAACACGGCCGGCTGCGGCAATTGCCGCCAGAGGTGGAGCACGAGGTCGCGGACCGCGTCGGTCCGCCCGATGCCCGGCCCGACCGCGACCGCGTCGGCGGGGGCGACCCGCGCGGCGATCGCGTCGCGGGCCGCCGCGGAGAAGGTGCCGTCGGAAACGGCTGGGGCGGCCCGCGTCATCACGCACGGATCGAACGTGGCGGCGATCGCCGCCACGCCCTCGGGCGCCACGACCTCGACGAGCCCGGCACCGCTCCGCAGTGCCGCCAGCGCCGCCAGCGCCGGCGCGCCGGCCATCCCGGCGCTGCCCCCCACGACGACGACGCGGCCGTAGTCGCGCTTGCTCGTGTCGGCACGGCGCGTGGGCAAACGCGTAAGCTCGGCGGGAGGCAGGTGCTTCATCGATGGATATCAAGAACGCCGGTCTGAACTCCTCCGTATCCTACGCCCACTCAGCACGGGCAACCCCGGCCGCCCCACGGCACGTCCGGGCGAGACGTCCGCGGCGGCCCAACCACACCGGCTCGGGCAACGCGGAAGCGCCTTCGCCTTGACTGAAAACCCGCGGCCGGGCTACCTTCGCCGCGAATTCCGGCCGGGCCGCCGCCCCTCCAGGAGACGACTCCACCCCATGTCCGCCGCCAAGAATCCAGCCGGCCAGGGCGACATCTTCGACGTCAAGAAGGTCCGTGCGCTCATCGAACTGATGAAGGAGCACGACCTTTCGGAACTCGACCTGCGGCAGGAGGACAACCGCGTGCGGATCCGCCGCGGCGGCGAGGTGGTGGCTTACTCGGCCCCGGCCGCCGCCCCCCGGCCGACCGCCGCGCCGGCCACGGCCGAGGCCCCGGCGGCCGACGACCGCATGCTCGTGGTGAAGAGCCCGATGGTGGGCACCTTCTACAAGGCCAGCGGCCCGGACTCGCCCCCCTTCGTGAAGGTCGGCGACCGCATCGGCCCCGAGAAGACCGTCTGCATCGTCGAGGCGATGAAGGTGTTCAACGAGATCCCGGCCGGCGTCTCGGGCCAGGTGGTGGCGATCCTCGTCGAAAACGGGGCGCCGGTCGAGTTCGGCCAGCCGCTCATCAAGGTTGATCCGGGCGCCTGACGCCGCGGGCGGACGCATGTTCAAACGGATCCTGATAGCCAACCGCGGCGAGATCGCGCTCCGCGTGATCCGCGCCTGCCGTGAGCTCGGCATCGAGACGGTGGCGATCTTCAGCGAGGCCGACCGCGGCGCCCCCTACCTCGAGCTCGCCGACGAGGCGATCTGCGTCGGCCCCGCCCGGGCGGCCGACAGCTACCTGCGGATCGACCGCGTGATCAGCGCCGCCGAGATCGGCAACGTGCAGGCGATCCACCCCGGCTACGGCTTCCTCTCGGAGAACTCCCACTTCGCCGAGGTCTGCCGCTCCTGCAACATCGGCTTCATCGGCCCGACGCCGGAGGCGATGGAGCGGGTGGGCGACAAGAACTCGGCGCGGGCGCTGGCGAAGGAGGCGGGCGTGCCCACGGTGCCCGGCAGCGACGGAATCATCGGCAGCGAGCAGGAGGCGGTCCGGTGCGCCAAGCAGATCGGATTCCTGGTGCTGCTCAAGGCCACGGCCGGCGGCGGCGGAAAGGGGATGCGGTTGGCGGCCAACGACCTGGCGCTCGCGAGCGCCTGGCAGCAGGC
>JBJTPA010000146.1:0-9767 GCA_046074885.1 Planctomycetaceae bacterium | reverse complement strand
CTGGCTGGCGAAGCTCGGCGCAGTCAGTGTGGGAGACAGTCCTTGCAGCAGTTCTTGGAATCCTGGCACAAGATTCACGGCGAGCCTCCTTGCTCAGGTGAATGGGGGTAGAAGTCCATTCACTGTGAAGGAGGCTCGCCGCTTTTCAGACGGCAGTTTCAGCCGGGAAATCACCCCTCAAAAACTGCAAAAGTCGAAGCTAGCGCCTGGTCGCCGGCACCTCGTGCGTCGCGGGCACGACGCGCGAACCGCCGGCGGGCGGAGCGGCGACCGGGCCGGCAGGCTGCGCCGGGCGGCTGCCGGCGCGGGGCCTGGCCAGTTCGGCCGCCTCCGCCGTCGTCACGGTCGATGGCGGCCCGCCCGCGGGGGGAACGCCGCGGGGGGCGGCCGGCGACTGGCTCGTGCCGGCGATGAAGTTGTCGATCGCCGCCGACTCCCGCAGGTGCGCGTAGTGGCGGGCCATCTCGATCCGCTGCTTCTTCTCGAGGATGTCGGCGTGCAGCTCGCCGCGGACCTCGTCGAGCGTCACCGCGGCGGGCTCGGTGAAGCCCTCGCAGAAGATCACCATGAACCGGTCGGCGACCTGGACCACGCCCGAGAGCTCGCCCGGCTTGAGCGCGAAGGCCTCGCGCTCGAGCGCCGGCTGGCCGCCCCAGCGGCGGATCGGCGGCACCTCGCCGCGGAGGGCCTTCGTCGTGGGGTCGACCGAGCACCGCTCGGCGAGGTCGCCGACGCTCTCGGCCGTCGGGTTCCGGCGGGCCAGCTGCCAGACCTCCTGGGCCCGCCGCTGGTTGTCGAGCACGACGATCCGGCAGCGGGCACGCGGCCCGAAGGTGGCGGCGAACGCCCGGTCGAGGTCCTCCTGCGTGACGGGCACGGCGCCTACGAGCTTCTTGAGGGCCACGGTCGGCCAGACGACGTCCTGCACGTAGGCTTCGAGCGGCATCCGCTGCTCGCGGGTCATGCGGTCCGTCCAGGCCTTCACGTCGGGCGCGCCGTCGGGGCCGCGGAAGCCGAGCGAGTCGGCCGCCCGGGCGATCTCCTCGTCGAGGTCGGCCCGGGAGACCGTCTGTTTCGCGGCGGCGAGCGCCTGCTCGAGGAGCGTCCGCGTGACGATCGCCTCGAGCACGTCGGCGCCGTGCCGGTCGAGGCAGGATTCGCGCACGAGGTCCAGTGGCACGGGCTCACCGTTGACGACGGCGGCCACGCCGGGCCGCGCCGCCGCCTGGACGGGGTCGTTGAGCACGTTCTCGACCCGCGCCGCGTCCTGGATCCGTCGGAACACGTCGCTCGAGGCCTGGCGGCTCTTCCGCTCGCGGATCTCCTCCGCGAGGCCGGGGCGGGCATCGTCGAGCCGCACGTCGTCGGCCGGCAGGTGCCCCTCGCACTTGATGACGATGAACTGGTCGGCGACCTGGACCACCTCCGAGATCTGCCCGTCGGCCAGCGCGAACGCCGCGCGGTCGAAGTGCGGCTCGCCGGAGTGGAGCCGGATCGGCTCGACCCAGCCGTTGACGCTCGCGCTGGCGACGTCGATCGAGTGCCGGCGGGCGAGCGCCGGGAAGTCGTCGGGGGCGGCCAGCGCCTGCGCCCGGGCCCGCTCGGCGTCGTCGCGCGTCCGCGACACTATGATCCGGGCCTTCACCGCCGGCCCGAACCGCCGCTCGAAGGCCTCCTGGATCTCCTCCGGGGTCGGCTCGACGGCGGTGCTCGCCAGCCGCCTGAGCGCGATCATCGGCCAGACGATCTCCTCGGCGTACTGCCGCGGCGTCACGCCCCGCTCCCGACGGATGAGGTCGATCCACTGGTCGCGGGGCAGCTTGAATCGCTTTGCCATCGCGTCGATTTCCGCGTCCACCTCGGCGGCGGTGACGGCCACCCCGGCCTTCCGGCAGGCCTGCTCGATGAGCCGGCGGTTGACGATCGCCTCGATCGCGCTCTCGCCGTGGCGGGCCAGGCATTCCGCGGCGAGCCGGTCGCGCGGGATCTCAACGCCGTTGACGAGCGCGGCGGGCTCGGCGCCGGTCGCCGGCCGCGGGGCGGCCGCGGCACCGCGGGCGGGAGTGGACGGGGCGGTGGCGTTCCGGGGCGGCGCCCCGGCTTCGGCGGCCGAGCCGCCCGACCATCGCCAGGCCACCGCGGCGGCCACGATCCCCGCGGCCACGCCGATCTCGCGCGCGTGCCGCCACAGCCTCCCTGCACCGTCCATCGCGTCGCCCTCCTTGGCGGTCCGGGCCGGTGGAGGAGGCCCGGAGAGCGGCGATCATCGGGCAAGGCCGGGGACCGATCAAGGCGAACCGGGCCGCCGCGGCGGCCTCGACCCGGCCGTTTGCCGCGCCGTTCCGCCACCGCGTAGGCTCTCGCGTCTCCCCACGCGCCCAAAGCCCCCAGCATGCCGAACCCCGCCGAGCCGGACGTTCCCGCCTGCCTCGCCGAGCTCGGGCTCCGGCCGCCGGTGACCCTCGAGGACGTGAAGCAGGCCTACCTCGCCAAGGCGGTGGTCGCCCACCCGGACCGCGGCGGCGATCCGGCCGCCTTCATCCGGCTCCAGGCCGCGTTCGAGGAGGCCACCGACTACGTCACGTTCAAGGCCAGCAAGCTCGAGTGGCTCGCCGCGCGGGTCGAGGCCTACGCCGAGCAGCAGGACGTGGTCACGGCCGCCATCGAGCGGGGCGGCGAGGCGGTGATGGAGGAGACCGACTGGCTCCGCAGGTCGTTCGGCGAGGACTTCGGCCACGTCGCCGACAAGCTCGTGTCGCTGCGGATCAACGGCCCCGGCGCCGACGACACCTTCGCCGTGCTCGTCGGCTTCCGGGCCGACTCGCTCAAGGACCTCGCCGTCCTCGACCTTTCCGGGGGCCCGCTCACCGACGAGGGCCTCCTCCAGCTCAAGGGACTGAAGAACCTGCGCCACCTCGACCTGCGGGGCACGGCCGTCGGAAAGCTCGGGGCCGAGGCCGCCGGATGGTTCGAGCGGCTCGAGTTCCTGGGGCTGCCGAAGGGTTCGGTGGGCATGCTCGGGCGGCTGGCGATGCCGCGGCGGGTGAAGCTCGAACTCGGCTGACAACCAGGAGTCCGCGGATGTCCGACCGCGTGTTCCTCGAACGCGAGGCGACCGTTTCGCAGGACGGCGAGCCGCAGGTCTTCCGCTGGCGGCTGCTGCGGCCCGCGCGGGTCGAGCCCGGCGTGCGGTATCCCGTCGTCCTGTTCCTGCACGGCGCCGGCGAGCGCGGCAGCGACAACCGGGCGCAGCTGAAGTACCTGCCGGCGTGGCTCGCGGAGCCGGCCCTGCGGGAGCGGCACCCCTGCCTCCTCGTCGCCCCGCAGTGCCGCGTCGATCACACCTGGGTCGAGGTCGCCTGGGACGATCCGCGGAGCACGCCGCAGGCCGCGGCACCCACCACCGACTTGGCCGCCGCGATCGCCGCCCTCGACGCCGTAATCGCCGCCGAGCCGGCCGATCCCGACCGCGTCCTGCTCACCGGCCTGTCGATGGGCGGGTACGGCACCTGGGACCTGGCGGCGCGGATGCCCGAACGGTTCGCGGCGATTGCGCCCATCTGCGGCGGCGGCGACGAGGCGACGGCGCCGCGTTTCGCAAAACTGCCGACCTGGGCCTTCCACGGCGCCGACGACCGCGTCGTGCCGCCGGGCCGTTCCCGGTCGATGATCGAGGCGCTCCGCGCCGCCGGCGGCACGCCGAGGTACTCGGAGTTGGAGGGCGTGGGGCACGACTCGTGGACGCCCGCCTACCGCGACCCCGCGGTCCTCGACTGGCTGTTCGCGCAGCGCCGGCCGCGGTGACGCCGGCTCATACGGGTCACACGTGATCCTCAGGCGTGATCCACCCCGTGGTCCGGTTGCCTCGCAACCGGATTGGGCGGTCGATCCACGGGCCGGATTCCAGTCGCGAGGCGACTGGGCCACGAGACGAGTTGATCGCGGCAGCGCGAGGCTCAAGTGGGAGCCGTATTACTCCGGAAACAGCCGCGTCGAGAGGTAGCGCTCCCCGAGGTCGGGGAGCACCACGACCACGAGCTTGCCGGCGAACTCCGGCCGCCGGGCCACCTGGATCGCGCCCCAGGCGGCTGCCCCGCAGCTGATCCCGCACATCAGACCCTCGCGCTTGGCGAGCTGCCGCGCCGTCTCCATGGCGTCCTCGTCGTCCACGCGGATCACCTCGTCGATGACGTCGAGGTTGAGGATGTCGGGGATGAACCCGGCGCCGATGCCCTGGATCGTGTGGCGGCCCGGCTTGATCGGCTGGCCGGCGAGTTTCTGGGTGATCACCGGGCTGTTGGCGGGCTCGACCGCCACCACCCTGAGGCCCGGCTTCTTCTGCTTGAGCGCCTCGCCGACGCCCGTGATCGTGCCGCCGGTGCCCACGCCGCAGACGACCGCATCGACCCGGCCCTCGGTGTCCTGCCAGATCTCCTGGGCCGTGGTCCGCCGGTGCACCTCCGGGTTCGCCGGATTCTTGAACTGCTGCGGCATGAAGAACTGCCCCGACGAGTTCGCGATCTCCTCGGCGTGGCGGACCGCGCCGGGCATGCCCTCGGCCGCCGGCGTGAGCACGAGCTCGGCGCCGAGTGCCTTGAGGAGCCGGCGACGCTCGAGGCTCATGCTCTCGGGCATCGTGACGCGGAGCTTGTAGCCGCGGGCCGCGCAGACGTAGGCCAAGCCGATCCCGGTGTTGCCGCTCGTGGGCTCGATGACGATCGTCTCGGGGCCGATCCGGCCCTCCTGCTCCGCCGCGTCGATCATCGCGCAGGCGATCCGGTCCTTCACGCTCCACAGCGGGTTCATGTTCTCGATCTTGCCGGCGACCGTGGCCGCGCAGCCTTCGGTCACCCGCCGGAGCCGCACGAGCGGCGTTCGCCCGATGCACTGCGTGATGTCGTCCCGGATCCCCGCCGGCATCTTTCCCGTCACCATGGCTCTCGATCTCCGCTGGGTTCCGCGACGCTGTCGCCCTTCGGACCGGACGTCGCGCGGGGGGATTATCGGCGACGGCCGCCGATTCTGGAACACCACTTGGACCGCCGATTGGCCCGCGGACGCCCGGCCGCGGGCGTGCACTGCGGCCAGGCCAGCCAAGCAGCGGCCGCGGCCGCCACGGCCGTCATCCTCACGGTCCGCACCAGCCTGCGAGCATGGCCCATGACGTCCACCTTTCCGAGGATTGACTGGGGCGCGACGGCCCCGTCGCGACGGTCGCACCGCATAGGCGGCGCGCGACGTCCCCTCCAGTCACAGGATGGCCAGCGGGTTGCGGCGCTCCTCGAGCGTGCCGCGGGTCACGCCCACGCGGTTGGCGGCCCGCAGCGCGCCCCAGACCTCGCGGCCCGTGACTCGCCCGGCCAGGAGGTCGCGGTAGGCCCGCACGATCCGGCCGACGTCCGCCGGCCCCTCGTCGAGCAGTTCGACGCGGGCGTGGCGGACGCCCCTGGCGAGCAGCGCGGGCACCGCCTCCGCGCCGCTCTGCGGCACCGCGTTCCAGAGCGTGTTGCGGCAGCCGACGTCGGCCGTGAGCGGGTGGGCCACGCCGACGCGGTCGCGGAGCTGGACGACGTGGTCGTCGCAGGGCCGGCCGCAGTTCGTCTTGTTGGTTCCGGGCGAGAGCACGGCGCAGAACACGCAGTGCTCCATGTGGAAGAGCGGCATCCGCTGGTGGACGACCACCTCGAGCCGCCCGGGATCGGCCGCCGCAGCCAGCGCGAGGAGCTGCTCGCGGTTGAGGTCGTACGAGGCCGTCACGCGGCGGCAACCGGCCTTCAGGAAGAAGTCCGCGGAAGCTTCGTTCGCCACGTTGAGCGCGAAGTCGCCGACCACCTGCAGGCCGAGGTCGCGGAAGAACACGAGGCCCGACCAGTTCCGCACGAGGATGCCGTCCGGCTCGTGCTTCGCGAGCGCGCGGAAGACGCCCATCTCGTCGGGCTTCTGGATCCGCGGCGTGGCGAGCATGATCGCGGCGCCGGCGGCGTGGCAGGCGGCGACGGCGTCGCGGTACTGGCGGATGTCGGCGAACTCGGCGACGAGGCTCCGCTCGCCGAGCTCGAGCGCGGCCCGCAGCTGGTCGAGCGAGCGGACGAGCACGTGGAGGGCGGGGAGCGTCGCGCTCATCGTCCGCGGGCCGCCGACGGCCGCGGACGTCGGCGCCGGATGCGAAGAGGATGCGGCGGCCCGATGTTTCCGCGGCGTTTCCGCCACGGCGGCCTCCTCGAGCCGCCGGATGATCTCGTGCCGCAGCGCGCCGAGCACGCTGAACGGCACCATCGGCAGGCCGACGATGTCCGCCGTGAGCCGCCTCAGCTCGAACGGCGTGCCGCCGAGGCGACCGAACTGGGCGCGAAGCACGTCCTCGTCGAGCGGATGCCGCGTCGCCTCCCGGGCCGGCGACTCCGACGTCGCCTCCGCCCGTGCGCCGGCGGCCGTCGTCGCCGTGACGCGAACGGCCGTGCCAGGGGCGACCGTCACGTGCAGATCGACCGGTTGGCGCCGCAGCGGCGCGTCGCCCGTGAAGGTCCTCCGCAGGCGTGCGGTCAGCTGCGGGTCGTCGGTCTTCCAGGCGGCCTGACCCGGCCGCACGGCCGCGAGATCGACCGTGTCCTGCCCGAATGCGAGCTCCACGCGGCCCGCGACGACCGGCTCGGTGCAGGACCGCCCCGCCTGCACGACCTCGTAGACGCGGCCGCCGGTGGCGTCGTCGCTCGTGGCCCCGCAGTCGAAGGCCACCCCGTCGCCGCGCTTCACGCCCCCGGCGAGGCCCGGCGCGAGGTCCACGATGACGCGGCCGCGGCGGACCTCCGCCACGGTCCCGAACCGCACGCCCCGCTTCGCGCTGCTCGCGGCCGGCACGAGCATCTTGTGGTCGCAGCCCCGCAGCCAGCCCGGCGAAAACCCGCGCGAGAACGAGAGTTCGAGCTCCTCGACCTCGCGGGGCGTGAACGTGACCGGCCGGCCGGCGACGGCCGCGTCGATCGCCGTGCGGTAGTGCCGCGTGACGTTGGCCACGTACTCGGGCGTCGTGAGCCGGCCCTCGATCTTGAGCGCCGCCACGCCCGCGGCCACGAGGTCGGGCACGAGGGCGGAGGCGGCGAGGTCCTGCGGCGAGAGGAGATACTTCTGCGGCCCGAGATCCACGTCACGTCCATCGCAGATCAGCTCGTAGGGGAGGCGGCAGGCCTGGGCGCACTGGCCGCGGTTGGCGCTCCTGCCGCCGAGCGACTCGCTCGTCAGGCACTGGCCGGAGTAGGCCACGCACAGGGCTCCGTGGACGAAGACCTCGAGCGGCATCGCGGTCCGGCCCCGGATCGCCACGATCTCGTCGAGCGACAGCTCGCGGGCCACGACCACCCGCTCCATGCCGAGTTCCTCCGCGAGCGCGATCGTCTCGGCGCTCGTGAGCGTCATCTGCGTGGATGCGTGGAGCGGCAGGTCGGGCCAGGTCTCCCGGATCCGCCGCGCGGCTCCCACGTCCTGCACGAGCACGGCATCCACCCCCGCCTCGGCGACGGCCGCGACCGCCCGGTCGAACGCCTCCCACTCGTCGGCGAACACGAGCGTGTTGAGCGTGGCGTAGCCGCGGAGGCCCCGCAGGTGGAGCGTGCGCACGAGCCCCGGCAGGTCGGCCACGGTGAAATTCGCGGCCCGCGCGCGGGCGTTGAAGCCCGTGTCGAGGCCGAAGTAGACGGCGTCGGCCCCGTTCTCGATCGCGGCCCGCACGCACTCCGGGTCGCCGGCGGGGGCGAGCAGTTCGGGCGCGGCGGGCTGTGCTGCGTGTGTCATCGCGTCTCCGGCGGAGTATAGGATGCGATCGAGGCCGTCATCGTGACGCCCGAGGGAACTCCCGTGCAGCCGCCGCCCGCCGCCCGCGGCACCGACGTCGTGGACCGCGCGGGCCGGCCGGTCGGGCTCCGGGGCGTCAGCTGGTTCGGCATGGAGACGGAGACCCACGTGCCGCACGGCATCTGGGCCCGCGACGACAAGGAGATGATCCTGGAGGTCGCCCCGCACTGGCTCATCGTGGTCGAGGGCGTGCGGCAGGCGGGCCTCGACACGCCCGAGGGCGTCTGGCCGCGGTCCTTCGTGGAGTTCCTGGCCGCGAAGAAGCTCGGCTTCATCCACTGGTCGTGGAATCCCAACAGCGGCGACACGGGCGGCCTGGTGGGCGACGACTGGCTCACGATCGTGGCGACGAAGCGCGAACTCCTCGCCCCGCTGCTCGACCGCTGATGCGCGACGCTCTTGCCGCGCGGGGCACGTCGCGCCCAAGCCGCTCGGCCTTGGGGCCGGTACGAGTTCGCTCGCTGAGCGGCGAAGCGCCGCAAGGCTCGCGATCCTCGTCCCGAGCCCGCGCCGAGCTCCGGTATGGAGCCGGGGAGGTGAGGGGTCGCCCATGGCCCTCGAGCGGGCTGTGGGAGCAAGCGCAGACAGGATGTCGAAGCGCAGCGGACACGCAGAGAGCCGAGGCCTGGAGGGCAATCCTGTTCGGCACGGCAGGTGCGTGGGGGGTCGATCTGCGTCTTGCGTGGCTCGGAGCTGCCCATGCCCCATCGCCGGACGTTCGCCGCGCCCTCCGGGGCTTGCTCACTCTGTGGCGGCTGCGCTGCGCCGGGCACCGATCCGCCGCAGGCGGATTGGTCGTGGCTGCGCTGGCCGCCAAGGCCGGCTCCCGGGGCACGGGCAGCCCCTCGCCGGGTTCGCGCCTCGACTGCGCAGCAGCGAACCCCGCGTGAGGATCAAGTGTGAGCCGTATTACACGTGATCCTCGCGCCGGTGCGATCACCTCGACTCGTGGCCCAGTCGCCTCGCGACTGGAATCCGGGCCGTGGATCGACCGCACAATCCGGTTGCGAGGCAACCGGACCACGGGTCGGATCACGCGTGAGGATCAAGTGTGAGCCGTATTACTCCTGGTCGCCGCGCAGCTTTGCGAGCACCGAGTAATCCTCGAGCGTCGTCGTGTCGCCGACGGTCTCCTTGCCCGCGGCGATGTCGCGGAGGAGCCGCCGCATGATCTTGCCGCTGCGGGTCTTGGGGAGCGAGGCCGTGAAGTGGATGTCGTCCGGGGCAGCGAGGGCGCCGATCTGCTGGCGGACGTGCTTCCGCAGGGCGTCCTTGAGGGCGTCGTCCGGCTCGCCGGCGCGGAGCGTGACGAACACCGCGACCGCCTCCCCCTTCACGTCGTGCGGCCGCCCCACCGCCGCCGCCTCGGCGACGCTCGGATGGCTCACGAGGGCGCTCTCGATCTCGATCGTCGAGAGCCGGTGGCCGGCGACGTTGAGAACGTCGTCGATGCGGCCCATGATCCAGTAGTAGCCGTCGGCATCCTGCCGGGCGTTGTCGCCGGCGAGGTATTTTCCTGCGACTTTCGACCAATAGGTCTCGACGAAACGCTCGTCGTCGCCCCAGATGCCGCGGAGCATGCCGGGCCAGGGCGTCTGCATCACGAGCCAGCCGCCCTCGCCCTGCTCGACCGGGTCGCCGGCCGCGTCCACGATCTGCGGCACCACGCCGGGCAGCGGCAGCGTGCAGCTGCCCGGCTTCGTGGGCGTGCAGCCGGGGAGCGGGCTCATCATGATCCCGCCGGTCTCGGTCTGCCACCAGGTGTCGACGATCGGGCAGCGCTTGCCGCCGATCACCTCGTGGTACCACATCCAGGCCTCGGGATTGATGCCCTCGCCCACGCTGCCGAGCAGCCGCAGGCTCGAGAGGTCGCGGCCCTCGATGTGCTGCATGCCCCACTTCATGAACGAGCGGATCGC
>JBJTPA010000145.1:0-5812 GCA_046074885.1 Planctomycetaceae bacterium | reverse complement strand
CGCCAGCACCGCCAGCGCCTTCTCGAGCTCCCCCTGCAGCCTTTCGTCGAGCAGCCGCAGCCGGGTGATCGTGTCGAGGGCGATCGTCCGCAGCCCCTCCGGCGTGAGGATCGTCACGAACTCCTTGTCCACGGTCTTGTTCTCACCGGCCGGCACCGTCCGCCGCTCGACGCCCACGATCGTGCCGGCGGCGGGCGTCGCCGCGTCGACCTCGATCCGCGCGCCCCGCAGCCGGCCGAGGATCTGGCCGATCGAGGGGTTGTCGGTGAGGTTGATCGCGAACGTGCCGAGTGTCTTGGTGATCGGGTCGCGCGACGCGTAGCTCACGGCCGGCACGGTCCCTCCGTCGAGGTCCTCGAGCACCATGCTCTTGAGCAGGTCGTTGATCTGCTCCGCCTTGAAGCTCATCTCCACCTTCGCATCGCCATCGACCTTCCCGCCGTGCTGGAAGAAGCCGACGCCCGACGTGAACAGCACCACTTTCTCGAGCGGCAACGCCGGCTCGGCGGCACCGCAGGCGACACCCCAGCCGAGGCAGACCACGACCAGGGACGGGACGAGACGACGCATGCTGGGACTCCCAACTGAAGGGCGAGGGGACCGATGGACAACGAGGCGGCGGCGAATCCGTTACACGACCCCGGGCCACAAGAATCCCACGGTCAAATGGGCAAGGCAAATTGCGACCCGCCAACGTGGCTCGCCGCTCGGCTTAGGGCCGGTACGAGTTGCGTTCGCTGCGGCGAAGCGCCGCGGCTCCGCATCCTCGTCCCGAGCCCCCGCCTGCGCTTCCGTGCGGGAGTGAAGGAGGCGAGGGGCTGCCGATAGCCCTGAGTGCCGGCCTGTGCTGGCAAGCGGAGCCACGATGGCGAAGCGCAGACAGCACGGAGTGAGCGGAGGGCAGGATGCCCGGAGTGAACGTCCGGCGACGGGGCATCGGCAGCCCCGAGCCGGCGCCCCAAGGCACTCTTGAGCTGACGGTCCCTGCCTACGCATCAGCAGTTTCAATCAGTCGCGCGATCCGGCGACCTGGCGCGGAGAGCGCGAGCCCGACGAGCGCGCGGGGCGTGACCCAGCGGCGCTCCGGCGTGGCCAGCGGCACCGGCCCCGTCGTGACGCGCTCGACCACCGTGCACGTCACCTTGTGGTGCGTGACCGTGTAGGCCACCGTCCCGAGCCGTCGCCCTCGCGGAGGCCGGCGCGCGCGCGGAAAATCCCACAGGCCCTCCCACCACTCGCCCGGCCCGCGCCGCACGACGAGCACGCGGCCGCCACGCCGCTCGACGAGCGCGGTCTCGCGAACGACCTTCGCCGCCCGCCGCGGCGCGGCCGAGGGAATCTCCGCGACGCGGCCCGTGCGATGGGCCACGCACGCGTCGCCGAGCGGGCAGCGGTTGCAGAGCGGCTGCATCGGCGTGCAGACGCCGGCGCCCAGGTCCATGAGTGCCTGGTTGAAGAGCCCGGGCTCGCGGGCGGGCACGAGCCGCTCCGCGACCTCCCAGAGCGGCCCGTCGCCCGCGGCACCGCCCACCGGCGCGGCGTGGCCAACGAGCCGCGCGAGCACCCGCCGCGAGTTGGCCTCCACGATCGGGGCCCGCACGCCGAACGCGATCGACGCGATCGCGCCGGCCGTGTAGCGACCGATGCCGGGGAGCCGTCGCAGCTCCTCGATGGAGCGCGGAAAGCGGCCGCCGTGGTCGGCGACGATCTCGCGGGCCGCCGCGTGGAGCTGCCGCGCCCGGCGGTAGTAGCCGAGCCCCTCCCAGAGCTTGAGCACATCGGCCTCACGGGCCCGGGCCAGCGCCGCGACGTCGGGGAACCGCGCCGTGAATCTCGCGAAGTAGTCGCGGACCCGCTCCACCTGCGTCTGCTGGAGCATGATCTCGCTGACCCAGACGCGGTACGGGTCGCGGGAGCCGCGCCAGGGCAGGTCGCGGCGCGCGCGGGCGTACCACCGCACCAGCGGCCGCACCACCTTGCCCGGCTCCGGGACGTCGCGGCTCACGCGCACCCCTTGCAAACGGTTTTTCCGTGGGTTCCAACGGCGAGAGTGTAGGCCGATCCCCCGGATGCAACGCATGCCCCGACCCCGCCCGAGCCCGCAGGGCCGCGACGCCCTCCGCGTCGAGCGGCGCGAGACGCCGGCCGGCGCGGCCTGGGAGTTCGTCCACCCGCGGTGCGCCCGGCGGCGGCGCGATGACATCGCGGAGGTGGAGGCGATGCTGGCGGCGGGCGAGACGGAGATCGCGCGGGATGAGCTGGTCTGGCTCCTCTCCGAGTGCCCCGATTTCCTCGAGGCGCACGTCCACCTCGGGCTCCTCGCGCTCGGGGACGACGACCCGAAGCTCGCCCGCGGCCACTTCGGCCGCGCGTGGGAACTCTGCCTCCGGGCGCTTGACGCCGCCGGGGCACCGAAGCCCGTTCCCTACGAACTCCCCGGCAACAAGCCGTTTCACGAGGCGGCCAAGGGGCTCGTTCACTGCCTCGTGGAGACGGGCCGGGCGCCGCTGGGCCGAACCGTCTGCGCGCGGATCGCACCGCTCGATCCCGCCGACCCGCTGGGGATCCAGCGGCTCGTCGGCCCGCAGTGACGCCGGCCGCCACGGTCGTGGCCGGACCCGCTTCTTGCCCTTCACCGGGATGGCCGGGCCGATGCCGTATGATCTCCGCCTCGACCGACCGCGCGACCCCGCCCGAGGAACCGTCATGGCGCGACGCCACGCCTGCCTGCTCCTGCTCGCCGCCCTCGCCCCGACCGTCGTCGCCCAGGAGCCGGCCGCGCCCGCGCCGGCCCCGGAGGCGGCGCCGCCGATGATGATGGCGGAACTCGAGCCGAAGGAGACGATCCGGCTCTGGCCCGGCGACGCGCCCGGCGCCCTCGGCACCGCCGACCAGGACGCGCTCGTCCGCGAGCTCTCCGCGCACGACAGGGTGCCGCCGCTCTTCATCTGGCACACGTTCGACGACGCGGCGGTGAAGCTCGAGCCGATCCTCGAGCTGTCGCTGAAGCTCAAGGCGCTCGGGCGGCCCCACGAGCTCCACGTCTACGAGAGCGGCCGCCACGGCCTCGGCCTCGGGGTGCGGCCCTACGAGCCCTCGAAGACGCTCCACCCGTGGACGGTCGAGTGCGCCCGCTGGCTCTCCGCGCATGGCTGGTGAAGACATGTCACGCGGACGGTTCATCGCGCTCGACGGCCTCGACGGCTCGGGGAAGTCCACGCAGATCGCGCGGCTCGCCGACTGGCTGCGATCGCGGGGGCTCGCCGTGACGACCTGCCGCGATCCGGGCTCCACCGCCGTCGGCGACGCGATTCGCGCGATTTTGCTCGACCGCCACGACCTCCACGTCGCGCCGACGGCCGAAATGCTGCTCTACATGGCGGCCCGCGCACAGCTCGTCGCCGAGGTCGTGGAACCAGCGATCGACCGCGGCGAATGGGTCGTGTCCGACCGCTACCTGTTGGCCACCGTCGTCTACCAGGGCCACGCCGGCGGCCTCGATCCGGGGGCCATCCGCGGGGTCGGCGCGGTGGCGACGGGCGGCATCATGCCCGACCTGGAGCTCCTGCTCGACGTTGATCTCGCGACCTCGGCGGCCCGGCTCGACCGCCCGCTCGACAAGCTCGAGAATCGTGGCGACGGCTACCGCCGGCTCGTCCGCGAGGGCTACCTCGCCGAGGCGGCCCGCGATCCCGGCCGCACGTGCGTCATCGACGCGGCGGCCGGGATCGACGAGGTGGCGGCCCGGATCCGCGCCGCGGTGGCCGAGCGGCTCGGCGTGCCGGGCTGAGGCGAGACGTCACGGAGCGATCCATGGGCTGGCGCGGCATCGAGGGACACGACGACGTCGCCCGGACGTTCGTCACCGCGGCGGACCGTGGCCGGATCACGGGCTCGTACCTCCTCGTGGGTCCGCCGGGCGTGGGCAAGGGCACGTTCGCGCTCGAACTCGCCCGGGCGCTCACGTGCCCGCGGGTCGGGCCGGGGCTCGAGCCCTGCGGCGGATGCGCGTCGTGCGTGCAGGCGGCGGCCGGCAGCCATCCCGACATCGACGTCGTCGCGAAGCCCGAGGACCGCGCGACGATCCCCCTCGAGGCGTTCGTCGGCGACCAGGATCACCGCATGCGCGACGGCCTCTGCTGGCGGCTTCTGCTCGCGCCGGCGGTCGGTGCGCGGAAGGTGGCGATCGTCCGCGACGCCGACCACCTCTCGGTCGAGGCCGCCAACTGCCTCCTCAAGACGCTCGAGGAGCCACCGCCCGGCGTCGTGATCATGCTCGTGGGCACGGCACTCGAGCGGCAGCTGCCCACGATCCGCTCCCGCTGCCAGATCGTCCGGTTCCGGCCGCTGCCGGAGGAGGTCGTGCGCCGCGTGCTCGAGGCGGAGGCGGCGGGGGCCGGCGACGCCGCCGCGCTCCGCGCCGCGGCCGCGGCCTCCGGCGGCAGCCTGGCGCGGGCCCGGCTGCTGCTCGACCCCGAGGTGGCGGCGTTTCGCGGCCGGCTCGTCGAGCTGCTCGCGCAGCGGCCCCTGCGCGGCGTGGAGCTGGCCCGCGAGACGATCGCGCTCGTCGAGGCGGCCGGCAAGGAGGCTCCGCCGCGGCGGGCGCGGCTGCGGGTGGTGCTCGACGCGGCGCTCGACTTCTTCCGCGCGGCGCTGCGGCACGCGGTCGCCGCCGAGCGGCCGGCCGACCCGGCCGCGGCCCGGGCCCTCGCCGCGGCGCCGGCGGACGCCGCGGCGGCGGACGCGGGGCTCCGGCTCACGCTCGAGGCGCTCGCGGCGGTCGATCGCAACGCGAACCTCACGGTGCTGGTCGATGCGTGGACGGCCCTGCTCGAGGAGCCGCGGCTCGGGGTCGCGGGCCGCGGCTGAGCATCCGCGAAGCCGCGGCCGCACGATCCCCGCCGCCCGCCGGGATTCCCCCGGCCGCCCATCTCCCCGGGACGGCTGCGTGGACCGCACCACCGCCGTCCGCCTGCGGCGATTTTTCCGCCGGTGCCGGTCGATTGCTCCGGGAGGGGCGGCCGCGCGGAGCCGTCCCCGGCTGAACACGTCGGGACCGGTGACTCATGGCGGACGAGACGGGCGGCACGACGGCCCGTGCGGGTGGAATCGTGGCCGCGGTGCTCGCGGTGGCGGCGCTGGGCGCCGGGGGCGGTGCGCCGCCGCGCGATCCCGTGGCGGAGCCGATGCTCTCGGTCGCCGACGCCCGTCGCGACGGCGACCCGGAGGCGATGCGGGCACTGGTCTCGCGCCCGAAACGCGACCCCGTCGTCGGCCCGACCTCGGCGATGGACGGGGCGGTCGCCCCGCTGCCGGGCGCCGGGTGGCAGGACCCGGACAGCGTCAATTGGGCCGACATTCCCAATGCCGACCGCAGCCCGTTGCGCGAACGGCTCATGGAGCGGCGGGCCGAACGGGGGCCGCTGCCCGGCGGACGGCTGCTGGACCGGCTCCGTGACTCCCGCGACGAGGGCCGCCGGGCGGGCGACGACCCGCCGGCCGCGGCGACGACCGCCGCATCGACGGGCTGGCCCGCCCCGGTCCGCCTGCGCGAGCAGCTCGCCGGCCTCGCCGCCGCCCCCGCCGAGGTGGCCGCCTGGGCCGCCGCGACGGCGACGCACCTCGAGGCCGTGTGCGCGACCACCGGGCCCGCCGACCCCGGCGCGGTCGCCGCGCTCCTGCCGCTCGGCGACGACGTGGACGCGGGCGTGGCGCTCGCCGACCGCATCGACGACGCGACGCTCTCAACGCGCGTCCGCCGCACCGCGCTCGCGGCGGGCCGCAGGGTGGCGGTGTGGCGGGGGGCCGCGGC
>JBJTPA010000144.1:0-11944 GCA_046074885.1 Planctomycetaceae bacterium | reverse complement strand
CCGACTTCGACCGCCG
Source organism: Planctomycetaceae bacterium (assembly GCA_046074885.1). Lineage (GTDB taxonomy): Bacteria > Planctomycetota > Planctomycetia > Pirellulales > UBA1268 > QWPN01. Next base: position 11,928 of record JBJTPA010000144.1, on the reverse strand, counting down.
CCGACGCCCCTCCGCGGTACGCGTGAAGGAGGCCCTCCGCGTGCTGAGGCACCGCTGGCGATTCCGCCGGGCGGCGTGACGCCGGGCCCCGGCGGAGGCACGTCAGGCGGGCGGTCGGTCCGCGTCCGCCGGATGGAGCAGGGACCAGCCGAGGAACAGCGCCGCCAGCACCGCGTAGGCGGCGGCGAACTCGAGCGGGCCGCGGCCGGCCGCCTCCGGCTCGAGCGGGCCGATCGCCCACGGCAGGAACAGGCTGCCGTCGCGGAAGGGCGAGTGGATCACGCCGCAGGCGGCGCACGCGGCCGCGGCCGCGCACCAGCCGGCGGCGCGGCCGAGCCGCCGGTCCAGGAGAGCCGTCACGAGGCCCGCCCAGAGCAGGCTCGTGAGGATGAAGCCCGCCGCGAGGCTGCGGATCGAGAACAGCTCGACCGCCAGCGGGCCCGCCGGCGCCGCGCCCGCGGCCACGAGCTTGTCGGTCTCGATCTTCACGAGCGCCGCCAGCGCCGGCACGCAGGCGATCGCCACCGCCGGATAGTGCCTCTGCGGCGTCGCATGGAAGCTCTGCGCCGTGATCTCCAGGCCGATGAAGACGAGCACGGGCAGGATCGCCGGCCCGGGGATCGCCTGGTAGAGCCAGGCGAAGCTGCCGGTGAGGCCCGCGAGGCCGACGAGCCCCGCGGTGGCGAGCGTGTAGGCCGCGCGGCCGCCCATCGCCTTGTAGGCCGGGTGGCCGATGTAGGGCGTGGTCTGGATCACGCCGCCGCAGGCCCCGGCCACGATCGTGGCGACGGCCTCGACCGCGATCACGCGGCCGGTGTCGTACTCGTCGCCGGCGGCGGCGGCGCTCTCGGTGCAGTCGATGCCGCCGACGACCGTGCCCAGCGCGAAGGGGATCACGATCGGCAGGTAGGTCGCCGCGTCGGCCCAGGCGGCGAGCCACTCGGCGCGGAACGCCGCGAGCCAGGCCGTGGGCCAGAGCGCCGCCGCGGGGTCGATCGCCGCGTGGCCGGCCTCCGCCGGGATCCAGCCTGAGAGCGCGCCGAGCCGCTGGATCCCGACGCCCACCGCGAGGGCCGCGAGCGCCCCGGGCACGCGGCCCGGCAGGGGGAGCCGCGCGGTCAGCGTGGCCAGCACGACGCCGAGCGCCACGAGGCCGACCAGCGGGGCGGCCGCGATCTCCACAACGGGCAGGAAGGCGATGAGCGCCAGCGCGATCGCCGCGAGGCTGCCGAGCAGGCCGGCCCGCGGCACGATGCGGCGGATCGGCCCGGCCACGAACGCGCAGGCCATCTTGAAGACGCCGCTGGCCACGATCGCGCACATGCCCACGTGCCAGGCGTGCCGGGCCGCGGCATCGGCGTCGAGCCCCCCCTTCACGGCCGCCGCGAAGGACGGCCCGATCACGAAGAAGACCATCCCGAACACGCTCGGCGTGTCGATCCCCAGCGGCATCGCCGTGACGTCGGTCCGCCCGGTCCGGCGGGCCAGGCGGAACGCCATCCAGGTGAACGCCAGGTCGCCCACCACGACGCCGATGGCCGTACCCGGCACGAGGTGCGAGAGTGCGAACTGGGCCGGATACCCGAACGCCCCGGCGAGCAGCGACACGGTGAGGACGAGCTGCGCGAGGTTGTCGATCGCCAGGCCGCAGAACGCGTTGAGGTCGCCCGGTGCGGCCCAGCGGTAGTCGTGGGGACGTTCCATGTCGGGTGTGCGGAATGTGGGTCGGCGGCCCGGAAAAGTCAACGCGTCGGGCCGCGTCACAGCAGCCGCCGGGTGCAGGCCATCGCCACGACGCCGGGAAAGAACGGCGGCGCGACGGCGACGAACCGCAGTAGGTTGCGGAGGATGGCCTGGGGCCGGTTGATCGACAGGCCGGTCTATAGAGACGACCCGCAGCCCGAGCGCTGCCTCGCCGGGCGTTCGGCCGTTGGCGAGCACCTCGCACGCCGCGGAGGGGTTGCACTCGTTCATTGCCGCCCGGCCGCGGGGGCACGGGGCCGGGCAGGGCCGCCCAGGGAAAGCCCCCTGAAGGGCGAAGGAGAGGGGGGGCGGCGGAGTCCGTTCAACCGTCCCGAGTCGGCCCACCGGTATACTCCGGCGGGGTCGAGTCTCGTCCCCGGCGAACCTTCTCCCGTCCGGGGCCGTACCGGGGATGGATGTGCACGAAACTCATGCCGGTTCCGGGCGGGGCCCGTCCCGCCCCGGGGATTCTGCCGCCGCAAACGGCACCAGAGACCCGGGGGCGACGGTCTCGGACGAGGACCTGCTGCGGGGCTGTCGTTCCGGCGGCGACCCCGCCGCCTTCGAGTCGCTCGTGCACCGCTATGAACGCGAGCTCTACAGCTACCTCCGGCGCTACCTCGGGAGCGCGGAGATGGCGGAGGACGTGTTCCAGGCGACGTTTCTGCAGGTTCACCTGAAGAAGGAGCAATTCGAGGACGGCCGCCGCTTCCGCCCCTGGCTCTACGCGATCGCCACCAACCAGGCCATCGACGCGCAGCGGCGCAACCGCCGCCATCGCATGGCCAGCCTCGACGCCCGCACGGGCGACGGGGACGACGTGGGCACGCTCGTGGAGATGCTCCAGGGCAACGGGGCGACGGCCGTCCAGGAACTGGAGGACGAGGAGGCCCGGGCGTGGGTCCGATCGGCGGTCGATGCGCTTCCCGAGACGCTGCGGGGTGCGCTCGTGCTGGTCTACCACCAGGGCATGAAGTACCGCGAGGCGGCCGACGTGCTCGGCATCCCCGTGGGCACGGTCAAGAGCCGCCTCAACGCGGCGCTGGTCAAACTCAACGAATCCTGGCAGCGGTCCCGACAACGGCAGTGAGCGCGAACCATGGAAGACGAGACGGCGATGCGTGAGCGGCTCGTGGGCTACGTGCTCGAGGCACTGGAGCCCGACGAGCGGCGCGACCTCGAGGCCGCCCTCGCCGACGGGCGAGCCGGCGCGGCGCTCCGCCGCGACCTGGAGCTGGTGTGGTTGGCCGTCGCGCCGCTCTCCCGCGACCGCGGTCCCGTGCCGGCGCCCGCGGGTCTCGCCGCCCGCACGCTGGCCTTCGTGGCGGCGCAGGCGCCGACGGCAGCGCGGCCCGTCGGGCGGCGGCTCTCGCCGGCCCCCGCCGACTCGCGGCCCCGCGGCCGCGCGTGGCTCGACCGCGCGCTCGTGGCGGCGACCGCGCTGGCCGCGTGCATCCTCGTCCTGCCGCTCGTGAGGCAGGCCGTGGACGACGCGCGGGAGCGGCGCCGCGAGCGGAATCTCGAACGGCTCTCCACCGCCCTCCAGGGCTACGCCGAGTCGCACGGCCTCTACCCGACGCCGCCCGGCGAAGGGCCGCTCTCCCGGGCGGGGCTCTACGCGCCGACGCTCGTGGCCGAGGAGCGGCTCGTGGCGGACGACGGCACGGTGCTCGTGCCCGGCTCGGAGCTCGCCCGCCGCGGCGGGTTCCGCGTGCCCTCGCTCGCCGAGCTCGAGGCGGCGGTGGGCACGCCGCGGTTCGAGCAGCTCGTGCGTGAGATGGGGGGCGACTACGGCTACACGCTCGGCCACCGCGACGCGGCCGGCGTGCTGCAGCCCAACCGCAACGGCCGGCGGTTCGACCACCCGCTGGTCGCCGACGCCCCCGACCACTCCGACGAGCGGAGCGGCAACGATCCGCGGGGCATCCACCACGTGCTCTTCGAGGACGGCCACGTGGCCCGGCTGCGGACCGACGCGCTGCACCGGGGCGACCACCTCTACCGCAACCACGAGGGCCGGGTCGCGGCGGGCGTCGATCCCGACGACGCCGTGATCGGCGACTCCGAGGACGCGCCGTAGAGGCGACCGGCGGACAACGAAGCCGTTTGCCGGGAAGCCCCGAGCGCCAGCGAGGGGACCACGAGTCGCTGGTTCAGAATCGGCAGGCCGGATTGCGCAAGCCGGCCTCGAAGGCTGTCCCGTCGCTCGCGCTCCGGGCTTCATGAACGGAATTGCCGGGCCCGACGCGCCGCCTCGAGAGAGGGTCACCCCGCGGCGAGCGACTCGCGGGCGGCGGCGGCGACGGCGTCGGCCGTGATGCCGAAGTGGGCGTAGAGCGCGGGCGCCGGCGCCGAGGCGCCGAACGACCTCATCCCCACGAACCGCCCCCGCAGCCCGATCCACTTCTCCCAGCCGAAGCCGCAGGCTGCCTCGCAGGCCACGCGGGCCGTCACCGCGGCCGGCAGCACGCTCTCCCGGTACTCGGGGGACTGCTCTTCGAAGAGATCCCAGCTCGGCATGCTCACCACGCGGGCCCGCACGCCCGCCGCCGCGAGCTTCGCCGCGGCGTCGAGGCAGATCGGCACCTCGCTGCCGGTGCCGATGAGGATGCACTCGGGCTTTCCGCCCGGGGGATCCTGGAGCACGTAGGCCCCCTGGGCGACGCCGGCCGCAGAGCCCAATGTCGTGCGGTCGAGCGTGGGGACGTTCTGCCGCGAGAGCACGAGCACGGCGGGGCGGTCGCCCCGCTTCATCACCGTCCGCCAGGCCTCGGCCACCTCGTTGGCGTCGCCGGGCCGCAGCACCGTGAGCCCGGGCACCGCGCGGGCGCTGGCGAGCTGCTCGATCGGCTGGTGGGTGGGGCCGTCCTCGCCGAGGCCGATCGAGTCGTGCGTGAGCACGTAGATCACGCCGAGGTTGCCGAGCGCCGAGAGCCGCAGCGACGGCTTGAGGTAGTCGAGGAACACGAAGAAGGTGGCGCAGTAGGGCCGCAGGCCGGAGAGCGCGAGCCCATTGCAGGCCGCGGCCATGCCGTGCTCGCGGATCCCGAAGTGGAGGTTGCGGCCCGCGGGCGTGGCCGCCGAGAAGTCGCCGGCCCCCGGCACGAGCGTCATGGTCGAGGGGGCGAGGTCGGCCGAGCCGCCCACGAGCCACGGCACCGCCGCGCTCACGGCCTGCAGCACCTTGCCGCCGGAGACGCGGGTGGCGAGCCCCTTGGCGTCGGCCGGGAACGCCGGGATGCCGGCGTCCCAGCCGGGAGGCAGCGTGCCGTCGAGGAACCGCATCAGTTCCGCGGCCAGGTCGGGATGGCTCTTGCCGTAATCGGCCGTGGCCTTCTCCCAGGCCTCCCGCGCGAGCCCGCCGCGGCGGCCGAGCGTGGCTGCGAAGTGGGCCGGCACCTCCGTCGGCACGCGGAACTGCGCGTCGGCCGGCCAGCCGTAGGCCTCCTTCGCGCCCTTGATCTCGTCGGGGCCGAGCGGCGCGCCGTGCGACTCGTGCGAGCCGGCCTTCTTCGGCGCCCCGAAGCCGATCACGCTCTTGACGACCACGAGCGTGGGTTTTTCCTTCTCCCCCTTGAACGCCTGGAGCGCCGACCGGAGCGCGGCCGTGTCGTTGGCGTCGGCGACGCGCTCGACCCGCCAGCCCAGGCCGCGGAACCGGGCGGCCACGTCCTCGCTGAAGGCGAGATGCGTCTCGCCCTCGATCGTGATCGAGTTGTCGTCGTAGATCCAGCAGAGGTTGGCGAGCTTGAGGTGGCCGGCGAGCGACGCGGCCTCGGCGGCCACGCCCTCCATGAGGTCGCCGTCGCTGCACAGCACGTAGGTGTCATAGTCGAAGAGCGTCTGCCCCGGCCGGTTGTAGCGGGCCGCGAGCCAGCGGGCCGCGAGCGCCATGCCGACCGAGTTGCCGCAGCCCTGGCCGAGCGGTCCGGTCGTGGTCTCGATGCCGGCGGTCATGTGGTGCTCGGGGTGTCCGGCGCAGACGCTGTCGAACTGGCGGAACCGCCGGATCTGGTCGAGCGACACGGCCGGCTCGCGGCCGGCCGCGGTGCCCGGGACGCCGCGGCGGATGCCCGCGAGGTGGATGAGCGCGTAGAGCAGCATCGACGCGTGGCCGCAGGAGAGCACGAAGCGGTCGCGGTTGGGCCAGGCGGGATCGGCCGGGTCGTAGCGGAGGAACTCCTTCCAGACCGTGAAGGCGACGGGCGCCAGCGCCATGGGCGTGCCCGGATGGCCGCTCTTCGCGGCCTCGACCGCGTCCATCGCGAGGGTGCGGATCGTGTCGATCGCGAGGCGGTCGAGGTCGGCGGTCGGCGCGGTGCTGCTGGCGGACATGGTGGCTCCTGCGGGAAGGATTCGGCGGGGAGTGTAGGAAGCGGCGGAAAACGCCGTCAAACGCCCTGGTTCAGCGGGAGAGACGGCGGCGGTATTCCGCGTCGAGGTCGGCGCATGAGGTGCCGCAGAGTCGCGCGAGCGTGTCGGGGTCGGCCGTGCCGGCGTAGACCTGCGCGAGGTAGGCGATGAAGGCCTCACGGTGGCGGCCGCCGCGGCCGTTCAAGAAAAAGTCGGCCAGGCCGGCGAACTCGTCGTACAGCCGCGGCAGCCGGTCGTCGGCCTGGAAGTCCGCGCGGCCCATGCCGCAGAGTTCCGCGAGAGGCACATGAAACTCCTCCTCGACGAGGAGTTTCCGCGCGGCGGGCACGCGGCCGGCGTCGCGGCCGCCCACGGTCCAGCCGAACGCCGTCCGCGCGAGCGACTCCATGTGGCACGCCGCCGCCTCGATCGCCCAGAATCCGCAGCGTTCGCCGGCGAGCGGGCTCGTGTCGTGCGACTCCGCGAACAGTTGGTGCGTCGCCTCGTGGCGCACCGTGGCGAGCGGCACGCCCGCCGGCGCGGCGGCGGCCCGGTCGGGCGATGCGCAGAACCACGCCGTCTGGGTGGGCCGCCAGTAGGCGGCCGTGGTCCTGGCGATCGTGGGCTCCACCTTCCCGAGTTCGGCGACGTACTGCGGCCGGTCGGCGCAGAGCACGGCGGCGAACGGCTCGCGGGCCGCCGGCCGGCCACGTCCCGCCACGCGACGCTCCCAGTCGGCGGGCCGCAGCACGACCGCGCCGTACACCTGCCGCCAGACCTCGGCCGTCTCCTCGAGGCCCGCCGCGAGCGCCGCGGCATCGGCGAGCGGTGCGGCGGAGAGGATCTCCCAGTGGTCGGACGCGAACCGCCGCCCGTCGGCCACCGCGGGCCGCCGCGCCTCGTCCTCGGCCCGCGTGATCCAGCGGCCGCGGTCGAGCCGTTCGCCCGCGCGGAGCCGCGCGAGCCGGCCCTTCGGCTGCCAGCCGAAGGCCGGGTCGAATTCCTCCCCGCGGCCGAGCCGCTTCGCCGCCTCGGGCCGCACCCACCGCTCGCCATGACGCACGTAGCCCGCCGCGGCCCGCGCCCGGGCATGCTGGGGATCGTCGCGGAGGGCGCGGGAGAGCAGTTCGACGGCGGCGCACGGGCGATCCGCCGCGGCCTGCGCGTGCGCGAACGTGCCGGCGGCCCGCTCGCACCGCGCCGCGACGAACTCCCCCCAGAGCGTCTCCGTCGTGGCGTCGATGCCCGCCGGCTTCTCCCATCGCGGCGGAATCGCGAGCACGACCTGCCGGTCATCGGGCACCGGCACCGACCAGCCCCTCACGAGCGCCGCGAACTCCGCCGCCCCCGCCGCCTCGGCCCGCCTCGCGATCCCCGCCGCCCGCTCCCCGAAATCCTCATCCAGCCGTGCGAGGGATTTTTCTGGCTTCGGCGTAGCGGCCGCAGCACAGGTCACAGCCGCCCACGCGATCCATGCGAAAGTCAACGATGCGGGGAATCGCACCATTGGTCGAGTGAGGGGCTGCCGTTGCCCCGGGAGCCGGCGTTGGCGGCCAGCGGAGCCATGGATGGCGCAGCGCAGACGCCATCGAGTGAGCGAAGGCCACGAAGGCCGCAGCGAACGTCCGGCGACGGGGTATCGGCAGTCCCGAACGGTGGCCATCAGTCTTTCTGAAGGGAGGCGAACGTCCGGCGAGAGGGCATGGGCAGCCCCGAGCGGTCGCTCGATCTCCACAGGCCGCGCCTCACGCCTCCGCGAACGCCGCGTCGAAGGCCCGTCCGCTCGGGGCGAAGTCGAGGTTACGCACGAACCGGGCCGCCTCCGCGGCGCCGTGCTCACGATCCATGCCGCAGTCCTCCCACTCCACCGAGAGCGGCCCGGAGTACTGCGCCTGGTTCAGGGCCCGGATGATCTCCTCGAAGTCGATGCCGCCGCGGCCCGGCGAGCGGAAGTCCCATCCGCGGCGGGGGTCGCCGAAGTTCACGTGGCTGCCGAGGATTCCGGAGCGGCCGTTGAGCGTGACGATCGCGTCCTTCATGTGCACGTGGTAGATGCGGTCCGGGAAGGCGCGGATGAACTCGACCGAACTCACCCCCTGCCAATGGAGGTGGCTGGGGTCGAAGTTGAAGCCGAATTCCTCGCGGCGGCCGATGGCGGCGAGTGCCCGCTCGGCGGTGACGAGGTCGAAGGCGATCTCGGTGGGGTGCACCTCGAGCGCGAATCGCACGCCGCACTCGGCGAAGACGTCGAGGATCGGGTTCCAGCGGTCGGCGAACTCGGCGAAGCCCGCGTCGATCATCGAGTCGGGCACCGGCGGGAACGAGTAGAGCAGGGGCCAGATCGACGAGCCCGTGAAACCGTTGACGACGGACACGCCGAGCTTCTGCGCGGCTCGGGCGGTGTTCTTCATCTCCTCGGCGGCCCGCTTGTTGACGCCGTCCGGCTTGCCGTCGCCCCAGACGTGGGGCGGCAGGATCGCCTTGTGCCGCTCGTCGATCCGGTCGCAGACGGCCTGGCCCACCAGGTGGTTCGAGATCGCGAACACCGAGAGGTCGTGCCGCTCGAGCTGCTCGCGCTTGGCGGCACCGTAGCCGGAGTCCTGGATCGCCTTCGCGACGTCGAAGTGGTCGCCCCAGCAGGCGAGCTCGAGGCCCTGGTAGCCGAACTCCTTCGCCTTGCGGGCGAGCGTGTCGAGCGGAAGGTCGGCCCACTGGCCGGTGAACAGCGTGACGGGGCGGGGCATGGCGTGGCTCCTGGGCGGGGCTGATCGGGACCCGATGGATCCGGATTCTGGCAGAAAACCGCGGAGCGCCAATCGGTGGCGTCCGTCAGGCCGTGCGGCCGCGGGCCGCCTCGAAGGCGGCGATCGCCCGCTCCAGATCGGCGCGCGAGTGGGCCGCCGACACCTGGGTGCGGATCCGGGCCTTCCCCTGCGGGACGACCGGATAGGAGAATCCGATCACGTACACGCCCTCGGCGAGCATCGCGTCGGCCATGCGCGTCGCGAGGGCCGCATCGCCGAGCATCACCGGCACGATCGGGTGCTCGCCGGGCAGGATCGCGAAGCCGCGGCTCCCCATCTCGGCGCGGAAGAATCGCGTGTTGGCCTCGAGCCGGTCGCGCAGGCCCGTCGATTCCTCGAGCATGCGGATGGCCTCGAGCGCACCCGCCGCCACCGGCGGGGCCACGGTGTTGGAGAAGAGGTAGGTCCGCGACCGCTGCCGCAGCCAGTCGACGAGCTCGCGGCGGCCCGACGTGTAGCCGCCGCTCGCGCCGCCGAGGGCCTTGCCGAGGGTGCCGGTGAGGATGTCGATCCGGTCGGTGACGCCGAAGTGCTCGGGCGTGCCCCGGCCCCGCGGGCCCACGAAGCCGACCGCGTGCGAATCGTCCACCATCACGAGCGCGTCGAACTCGTCGGCGAGCTCGCAGATCGCCGGCAGGTTCGCGAGGTGGCCGTCCATCGAGAACACACCGTCGGTGGCGATCAGGCGGAAGCGGGCGTCCTTCGCCTCGGCGAGCCGGTCGCGCAGGTCGCCCATGTCGTTCGTGCGATATCGCAGCCGGCGCGCCTTGCAGAGCCGGATGCCGTCGATGATGCTCGCGTGGTTGAGCTCGTCGGAGACGATCGCGTCCTCGGGGCCGAGGATCGTCTCGAAGAGGCCGCCGTTGGCGTCCCAGCAGGAGTTGTAGAGGATCGTGTCGTCCTTCCCGACGAAGCGACTGATCGCGTCCTCGAGGTCCCGGTGGATCCGCTGCGTGCCGCAGATGAAGCGGACGCTCGCCAGCCCGTAACCCCACGCATCGAGCGCCGCCCGGGCCGCGGCCACGACCCGCGGGTGGTTCGCGAGGCCGAGGTAGTTGTTGGCGCACATGTTCACGACCTCGCGGCCGCCGGCCACCCGGACGTGGGCGTCCTGGGGGCCCTCGAGCACCCGCTCCCGCTTGTAGGTGCCCGCCTCCTGCATGCCGCGGGCCTGCTCGGCGAGCGACTCCCAGAGTGCGTGGCGGCTCATGCGTCCCTCCAGTTCAGGATCACCTTGCCGCTCTCCCCCGACTTCATCGCGGCGAAGCCCTTCTCGAACTCCGTGTAGTGGAAGCGGTGGGTGATGACCGGCGCGACGTCGAGTCCGCTCTCGATCATGACCGTCATCTTGTACCAGGTCTCGTACATCTCGCGTCCGTAGATGCCCTTGATGGTGAGCATGTTGAAGACCACCGTGTTCCAGTCGATGGCGATCGGCTCGGAGGGGATGCCGAGCATGGCGATCTTGCCGCCGTGGCACATGGCGTCGAGCATCTGGCGCAGGGCCGCCGGCGAGCCCGACATCTCCAGCCCGACGTCGAAGCCCTCCTTCATGTCGAGGTCGGCCATCACCCCCTTCAGGTCGCCCGAGCGGACGTCGAGGGCGACGGTGGCCCCCATCCGCTTCGCGAGCGCCAGTCGGTAGGGGTTCACGTCGGTGATCACGACGTGGCGGGCCCCCGCGTGCCTCGCGACGGCCACCGCCATGATCCCGATCGGCCCTGCCCCCGTGACGAGGACGTCCTCGCCGAGGAGGTCGAAGGAGAGCGCCGTGTGCACGGCGTTGCCGAGCGGGTCGAAGATCGCCGCCACGTCGCGGTCGATGCCCGGCGCCTGGTGCCAGACGTTGCTCTGGGGCAGCGCGACGTACTCGGCGAACGCTCCGGGGCGGTTCACGCCCACGCCGCTGGTCGCCTTGCAGAGGTGCCGCCGGCCCGCCAGGCAGTTGCGGCACCGGCCGCAGACCACGTGCCCCTCGCCCGAGACGACGTCGCCCGGGAAGAAATCGTTCACGTTGGCGCCGACCGCCACGATCTCGCCGACGAACTCGTGCCCTACGACCATCGGCACGGGGATCGTCTTCTGCGCCCAGGCGTCCCACTTCTCGATGTGCAGGTCGGTGCCGCAGATGCCCGTGCGGTCCACGCGGACGAGCACGTCGTTGATGCCGATCTCCGGAACCGGGACCGTGTCGAGCCAGAGGCCGGGCTTCGCCTCGCGCTTCACGAGCGCCTTCATCGTCGGCATAAGGTGGAACCTCGGGGGCGGGTCGGTCGCCCCCGCAGTATGCCGCGGAGGCGGCAGGCCGGCCACGCGCGACGCTCAGGCCCGCACGACCCGCCGCAGCAGCCACCAGCCCCAGAGCACGATCAGCAGGTTGCCGAGCCAGACGGCGACGGGCGGCACGACGCCGCGCTTGGCCTGGTCCACGCCCAGCATGAAGACCGGGTAGTAGACGACGAGGATCGGCAGGAAGCAGAGGAAGAAGCTGGTAAGGAAGTCGGCGTTGCGCATGCGGATCGCCATCGGCGCGCCGACCAGCACGAAGCAGAAGCAACTGAAGCCGTTGGCCCAGCGCCGCCAGGGCTCGAGCACGATGCGGTTGAGGCGGCCGCGGGCCTCGCCGAGCGCCGCCAGCTCCGGGGCCACGGCCGCCGGGACGGCCCCCTCCATCGACCCGGCGAGGATCGCCATGGCCCGCTTGCCGGCGGCGGCCTGCTCGAGCTGGTCGATGCGGGCCACCTGGTCGTCATGGGCGCGGGCGAATGCCGCCAGCGGGATCTCCGAGGGGCTCGTGGAGACCGCGCTCTTGCGGGTGACGGCGCCGAGGGGCATCTCGCGGACGATCGTGTCCGGGAACGAAGCCTTCACGTCGCCCATGTGGAGCGTGCCGTCGCGGAAGGTGACCACCAGCGTGCCGGCGGCCGGGTTGGCGCGGAGCTCGGCCTCGGCCGCCGACACCGTGGCCGGGGTGCCCCCCGCGCCCCCCTGCGTGAGCGAGAGCGTGGGCCGGATCAGCCGCCGGCCG
>JBJTPA010000143.1:0-15577 GCA_046074885.1 Planctomycetaceae bacterium | reverse complement strand
GCGAGCCGCGGCTGCAGGGCCTCGGCGAGCCCGGCCGTCGCGGCGGCCTCGCCGGCCGCCTCCGCGGCGCGGGCCTCGACGGCGGCCGCGTCGGCGCGGGCCGCCGCGAGGGCGGCGTCCACGGCGGCCACGGCCGCGTCCACGACGGCGAGGTCGGCGCGGGCGGCGACGATCCGCAGCCCGCGGAGCCGGTCGGTCATCTGCCGCCAGCGCCGGGCGCGGGCGGCCTGGTGGCGGACCGTCTCCAGGCGGCTCGACACCTCGCCGACGATGTCGGCCAGCCGCTGCCGGTTGAGCTCGGCCCGCTCGAGCCGGCGCAGGGCCTCGGTGCGGCGGGAGCGGAAGCGGGTGATGCCGGCGGCCTCCTCGAAGACGGCACGGCGGTCGCGGCCGGAGGCGACCAGCAGGGCGTCCACGCGGCCCTGCTCGATGACGCTGTAGGCCTGCGTGGCGGCGCCGGTGCCGGAGAACAGCTCGCGGATGTCGCGGAGCCGGGCGACCTCTCCGTTGACGAGATACTCGCTTTCGCCGTCGCGGTGCACGCGGCGCATGATCTGCACCTCGGGCGTGGCGACGGGCAGCTCGCCCCGCGCGTTGTCGAAGACCAGCGACACCTCGGCGTAGTTCAGCGGCCGGCGGCCGCTCGAGCCGGCGAAGATGACGTCGCTCATCTCCTTGCCGCGGAGGCTGCGGACCGACTGCTCGCCGAGCACCCACTTGATGGCGTCGACGACGTTGGACTTGCCCGAGCCGTTCGGGCCGACCACGACCGTGACGCCGTCTGGAAACTCGAACCGCGTCCGGTCGGCGAAGCTCTTGAAGCCGAAGAGTTCCAGGGCCTTGAGCCTGGTAATGAGGACCCGTCGGCGGCCGCCGCGTCCCGCGCCGACGCGGTCGTGTCGCCGGCGTCGTCGGCGGGGATGTCGCGGGAGCGCCTCGACGCCTCCTCGTGGATGTCGCCGCGGCCGTCCCACTCCGTGGGCAGGGCGTCGCACGCGAGCCGGCTGCCGAGGGCCTGCCGGGCGCTGGCCTGCTGCAGGAACTGGACCGCGTCGGGGTAGGTGCCGCCGACTTCGACGATCGCGCGGACGACCTCGTCCGCCGAGGCCGGGGCGTCCACGACGCGGTCCGGCTCGCCCGCGGCGAACCGGCTGACCCGCGCCGCCGAGCCATCGACGACCACCACGATCGAGTGGCCCGCCTCGGCCCGCAGGCCGTCGGCCAGCGGGTGGTCGGTGCCGAAGAACACGATCTCGGGCCGGCAGGAACGCGTCAGGTGGACGAGCGGCGGCCCCTTGACGTCGAGCACGTGCACGGAGCACGCGTCGCCGAGCCGCTCGCCGCGGACGAGCGGGGCGTCGGGGTCGATCCGCCACAGCGCGCGGAACGCGCCGTAGCGGGTCTCGGCGCTCTGGCTGGCCAGCAGCGACCGCAGCGCGTCGACGCCGTGGGCGTCGTCGAGCACGCCGAGCGCGGCGATGGCCGCGGGCCGGGCGCTCCGCAGCGACGATGCCGCCTCGGCGAGCCGCTGGGCCGCGACCGACTCGCCGAGGTAGGCGAGGGCCTCGGAGGCGACGAAGCGGATGGTGGCGTCCTTCGAGTCGAGGCCCTGGCGAAGCACGGGCACCGCCTCCTTGCCGATGGCCTCGAGCCGCAGCGCGGCGGCGGGCGCCGTGACCGGGTCCCCGAGCTGGCGGGAGAGGAGCTGGAGCCGCGAGTGCCGCCCCTCGGGCGGCTCGATCACCGCCACGCACTGCACGACGCGCATGAACCGGGGCAGGTTGTGCCGGTAGATCGCCGGCACCTCGAGCGCCACGTACCGGTCCGTCTTCGGCGTGGCCACTCCGCGCTTCGCGCCCCGCACCACGGCGTGGAAGCGGCGGTTGATCCAGTCGCCGATCCGCTTCGACATCGCGAAGGATCGGTGCTCGGGGCGGAGCGTCAGCCCCACCTCGCGGTCCACGAGCGCCACGCCGCCCCCAGGCACCCGTGCCCGGAGCTTCGACTTCGAGTCGCGGGTGCCGTCGGCGACCGGATCGACGAGCAGCGGCCCCATGGCGATGCCAAGCTCGTGGCCGTCGCGGATCATGTTGCCGATGAGCGCCATCTCCGCGAGCCTGGTCTCCATGAGCCAGCCCCCCTCGATGCTCGCCGTGTCGTTGTCGGGCGGGACCTCGACGAATACGTCGAAGCGGTCGCCCTTGCGGACGCCCGGCGGCAGCCAGCCGTGCACCCAGGCGAGCGACGTGGTCGGCGACGCCAGCAGGCGGTTGGGATCGACCACGCCGCGGGACTGCATGTCGGCGAGCAGCGTCTGCCGCTGCGGACCGGGGGGCGGATCGCTGCCGGTGTTGGCCAGCCCCGTGATCAGCGCGGCCCGTTCGATCCGCTTGGCGCCCATGCCGGTGGGCTGGACGTAGTCGCCGACCAGTTTCGTGCCGGCCTCCAGCTTGGAGAGCGCCTCGACCTCGGGGCTCTGGCTGCGGATCGCCGAGCCGGCACAGCCCGCGAGCAGGGGCACGCACGCCGCGAGCAGCGGCGGCGCGAGAAGCATCGTCGTCCGGCGGGGACGCGGATCGTGGACGTGCGTGCGCATGGCAACCCGCCGGCGTCTGGCCGCGGCACGGGGACGGGCGGACGGGCCCGGTCCTGGAGGCCGCGGAGGGGCGGGACGGTAGGACCGGCCCGGGGGGACGGTCAAGGCGGCTTTGGGCCGGGATCGCAGCGGGCGTTGGCGACGGAAGCCGCCTTGGCCCGCCTCCGGACGGCTGCTACGGTCCGCCCCCCGCGGCGGCCGGAATGACGGCCGTCGCGCCCCACCATGCCCCGCGGGAGAGCGGAACGTGACTGCCTTGCACGCCGGACTGGCCGGCATCCACGTGCGGTGGATGATCCGCCGCGACATGCTCTAGGTGCTCTCCATCGAGAAGGAGGCCTTCGAGTTCCCCTGGTCCGACGAGGACTTCACCCGCTGCCTGCGGCAGCGGAACTGCATCGGCATGGTGGCGGAACTGTCCGACTCGGTCGTCGGCTTCATGATCTACGAGCTGCACCGCACGCGGCTCCACATGCTCAACTTCGCCGTGGCCCGCACCCACCGCCGCCTGGGGATCGGCTCGCAGATGCTGCGCAAGCTCACGGCGAAGCTCGCCCCCGAGCGGCGGACGCGGGTCGTGCTCGAGGTCCGCGAGACGAATCTGCCCGCCCAGCTCTTCTTCCGGTCGCTCGGCTTCCGCGCGATCTCGGTGCTCCGCGACTTCTACCAGGACAGTGCCGAGGACGCGTACCTCATGCAGTACTGCCTGGAGGCGGACACCCTCGCCGTGCCGAGGCGGATGGCGGGCTGACCGCGGCCCGTCGCAGCGCCATCCGCACGGTCGCCGTGCGGGCCCGCAGCGCCGCGAGCGCGGCCGCCGCGTCGCCGGCGGCCGCGAACACGGTGAGCGCGGGGCCGCCCGCGGCGACCTCGTCGCCCGGCTTCGGCAGGTCCGCGAGCGGCGGCCAGCCCGCGTCGTCGCGGACCCAGCCGCCGGCGAGGTTCGCGAGCGTCTCCGCGAGGTGCTCGTGGAACGACGTCGTCCGCTCGGCGAACACGACGGCCTTCGCCCACGCCGGGGGGCGTCGCGGCGGCGTCGCGCCCGCGACCACCGGCGAGGGAACCCCGCAGGCCGCGAGGTGCGTCGCCGCCACCGACTCGCCCGTGGCGCGTTCCGCGAGCTCCAGCGAGGCGGTGGGCCGCGGATTGACCTCGATCACGTGGGCTTCGCCCCCGGCATCGACGACGAGATCGACCCCCACGAGCCCGACGAGGCCGAAGCGGTCCGCGAGCACCTCGCCGAGCCGGTCGAGCCGGCTGCGCAATGATGCGGGCAGCGCCGCGACCGGCACGTCCACCGCCCCGCACCACGCGAAGCCGCGCGCCCCGCACCAGCCGCGGCCCACGAGCTGCCGGCTCGCGGAGAACAGACGCGCGGCGGAGCGGTCCATCGCGAAGGCGGCCGACCACGGCCGCCCCGGCACGAACCGCTGCCAGATTGGATCGCCGGCCGGTGGCCGGCCGCCCCGCCACCGCGCGATGCCGCGGCCCCCGGCGCCGGCCCGCGGCTTGACGAGGAAGGAGCCGTCCGGCGGCAGCGAGGCGGCATCCGTGAAGGTGTCGGGGAAGCCGAGCCCGGCCGCGCGCGCGGCGCGGGCCACGAGCGCGGGGTCGCGGACCGCGCGCAGCCGGTCGCCCGCGTTTCCCGCGAGCGGCCGGCTGCGGGCCAGCCGGTCCACGAGATCCGGGTGGTTCTCGAGGGCGCCCGTGTAGATCCACGGCGCGACGGGGAATCCCGCGACCGCCGCCTCGAGGCCCGCGGGCCAGGGCAGCTCCGGACCGGTCGGCACGCGCACCGCCGCCGTCGCCGCGGAGCCGAGGTCGGCATCGGCGAACAGGTCGGCGGCATGCACGCTCCAGCCCGCGCGGCGGGCCGACGCCGCCACGGCGCGGACGCTGGCGCCGACGACGACGAGGGGCGGCGGCGCGTCTTCAGGGCTCGTCATGATCGCTCCCGGTGCGGGGCTCGTGGCCGCTCCGCCGGGGAATGGTATGCTCCCGCCCGGTCGCGAGCGTCGCGGCCGTGACTGAATGTGACCGAAAGCGAGGAGCACGAGCGATGTCCATGTTCATCGGTGAGGCGTTGGCGGGCGATGGCAACGAGGTGGCGCACATCGACCTCCTGATCGGCGACAAGGACGGCCCCGTCGGCGTGGCGTTCGCCAACGCGCTGGCCCGGCAGAGCGAGGGCCACTCGAACCTGCTGGCCGTGCTCACGCCCAACCTCGCCGTGAAGCCGGCCACGGTGATGATCACGAAGGTGACGATCAAGGGGGCCAAGCAGGCCGTTCAGATGTTCGGCCCGGCGCAGGCCGCCGTCGCCAAGGCCGTGGCCGACAGCGTGGCCGCCGGCGTGATCCCGAAGAAGGACGCCGAGAACCTGGTCATCGTGTGCGGCGTGTTCATCCACTGGCTGGCGGCCGACAACAAGCGGATCTACGACAACAATTACAAGGCCACGATGGACGCGATCGCCAATGCGATGAAGGGCCGTCCCACCGTCGACGAGATGATCGCCGGCAAGGACTCGGCGAAGCACCCCTTCATCAACGGCTGACGTCCCGTCCGCCCGCGGCAGCGCCATGTCGAAGCGCATCCTCATCCAGCTCGACTGCGATCCGCAGCCGAGCACGTTCGACGCGGTCGTGGCGGTGGATGCGGGGGCCGACGTCCTCCTGCGGCACGGCGGCGTGACGCCCGAGAACGTCGTGCCGCTCGTCCACGGCGCGATGTTCACGCGCGGGGGCGCGGATCTCGCGCACACGGCGATCTTCGTCGGCGGCTCCGACGTGGCCGCCGCCGGGGCGGTCGCGGACACGATCCGCGCGACGTTCTTCGGGCCGGTCCGGGTCGGCGTGCTGGTCGATCTGTCCGGCGCAAACACGATGGCGGTTGCCGTGGTGGTGGCTGCCGGCCGCCACCTGCGGCTCGAATCCGGCGCGGAGCCACGCACCCGGGCAGTCGTGTTGGGCGGCACGGGGCCGGTCGGTCGGAGGGTGGCGCGGCTCCTCGCCCGGCAGGGGGCGGCCGTCGGCCTGGCCTCGCGGTCGCTCGCCCGCGCGGAGGAGGTGGTGCGGTCGCTCCGCGACGAGGTGCCGGGCTGCGACATCTTGCCGCTGGCGTGGGCGGGTGCGGCCGCTGCCGGGCCGTCCGCGGCCGAGGCGCTCGCGGCGGCCGATCTCGTCGTCGCCGCCGGCGCGGCGGGGGCCGTGGTGCTCGACGAGGCTGCGCGGGGTGTCGCCCGCGGGCCGCAGGTGCTCGTGGACCTCAATGCCGTGCCCCCCTCGGGCATCGCAGGCGTCCTGCCGGCGGACGCGGGACGACGCGACGGCGCCGCGACCGCCTGGGGAGCAATTGGCGTCGGCGGCATCAAGATGCGGATCCACCGCGCGGCGATCGAGCGGATCTTCGCCGACCCGTCCGCTTTCCTCGACGCCGAGGACCTGCTCGCCATCGGCCGCGGTCCGGGCTGACGGCTACCGTCCGCGGGTGCCGAGGACCACGACGAGTGCCACGAGCAGGGCCGCGCCGACGAGCAGGATGAGCAGGTTGCGCCGCGTGCGCCGCACCCGCTTTTCCTCGGGCGTGAGCCGGTGGAGCTCGATCTCCGTGCCGCCGCTGCGGACGGTCCTGACCGGTTCGCGGAACGCCAGGTCGCCGTACGCGGATGCCGGCGCCGCCGTCGCGGCGACTGGCGGAGTCCCGGCGGGCGCCACGGGGGCCTCCTCACTCGGCGCGGCTGCGGGCGCCATGGGCGCCTGCGGCGCTGAGGCATCGACGTCACCGGCGCGCATCCTCGATGCGGGGGGCGGCGGTTCGGAGAACACGAGCGGCTCGTCGGGAGCCGCGGCCGGCGGTGCCGCGGGGGCGGGGCGAACCGCGACGGGCGGACTCGTCGATGGCCGGTCGGCCGCGGCGGGCGACGTGGCCGCGGTGGGCGCCACGGGTGCGGTGGGCGCCACGGGTGCGGCGGCGGATCGCGGCGCCGCGGCCGGCCGCTCTCGCGCGTCGCCGCGTGCGACGCCGCGGTCGGGCCACCGTCCCGCCGAGTCGTCAGCCGCCTCCGCGGCCTCCGGATCCGGCACCAGGAACGCGCCGTCGCACAGCGGGCATCCGGCCACGCGGCCCACGAGGTCGGGAACCACGCCGAGAGCCTGCCGGCAGCCGGGGCACTCCACGGCGAACGTGCCCCGGGCGGCGAAGATCGGCCGCTCGCGTCTCCGACGCCGGCTCATCCCGCACCTCCCGTCGCTTTCGCGGCGCGCAGCCGCCGGGACGTGAGCGCGTCGATCACGCCGGGGGCGAGCCGGGCCACGAGCGCGAATCCCTTGGCCTGCCAGCCCGGCAGCAGTTCGCGCGACCGCCGCTCGAGCCCCGCGACGATGGCCGCTGCCGCGCGGTCGGCCGGCATGCGGCGGCCCTGCGACCACGTCGGCCGGCTCCCGGCGACGAGCGAGTCCCAGAACTCCGACTCGGTGGGCCCGAGGCTCGCGAGCACGACGTCGATCACGTCGCCGGCGAGCTCGACCCGCAGGCTTCCCGCGAACGAGGCCAGCGCCGCCTTCGCCGCGCAGTACTCGCCGTGGAGCGGCAGGGGATGTCGCCCGAGGATCGAGCCGACGAGCACCACGGCCGGATCGGCGCTGCCGCGCAACAGCGGCAGGCAGAGCCGCACGAGTTCCACCGGCGCGCGGAAGTCCACGTCCATGACCCGCTCGAGCGTGGCGGGATCAGCATCGCGAAACGGGCCGATCGCACCGCAGCCGGCCGCCGCCACAACCACGTCGATGCCGCCGAGCCTCTCGGCCGCGGCCGCGACGAGCCGGCGGCGGAACGCGGCGTCGGTCAGGTCTCCGGCCTCCCAGAGGATCGGCGTCGCGGCCGGAGTCTCCGCGGCGAGGGCCGCCAGCCGCTCCCCGCGCCGCGCCGTGGCGAGCACGCGGGTCCCGCGGGCGGCGAGCGCCCTGGCCACGGCGGCGCCGACACCGGACGACGCCCCGGTGACGACGGCGCGCAGGCCGGCCAGCCGGCGGCGGCCGCGCTGCGGGGTGGATCGCACGATTCGAGCGGTGGGAGCGGGCACGGAATGGTCCCTCACGAGGATCCGGCGGCCGCGGCCCCCGCGGCGTGGGGCCGCACCTCGGCGTCGGCCTCCGCGATGCGGGCCACGAGCGCGGCGGGAATCCGGCAGTGGACCGTGACGCGGTCCGGGCCGAAGTGCCGCGAGAGCACCTCCCCGTGGCGGCCGAGCCAGGCCAGCAGGCGGCCGTTGCCCGGGTCGGTGAGCACGTCCACGTCGCGGAACCCGCGGCCGAGGCAGTCGCTCACGGCGCGGGCGAGCGCCGGGAGGCCGCGGCCGGTGCGGGCCGAGATCGGCAGGGCCTGCGGGTAGCGGGCCAGCACCGCGTCGCGGGCGACGCGGTCGGGCAGCGCGTCGATCTTGTTCAGCACCAGCAGCGTGTCCTTCTCGTCCACCCCCAGCTCCTCGAGCACGCCGCGGACGGCGGCGACCTGCACGTCCACGAGCGGGCTCGACGCGTCGGCCACGTGGAGGAGCAGGTCGGCCTGCCGCGTCTCCTCGAGCGTGGCCTTGAAGCTCGCGATCAGGCGGTGCGGCAGGTCGCGGATGAAGCCGACCGTGTCGGACAGCAGCACCGGGCCCCAGCCGGGGAGCCGCCAGCGGCGGGTGCGGGTGTCGAGCGTGGCGAAGAGCTTGTCCTCGGCCAGCTCGTCGGCGCCGGTGAGGGCGTTCAGGAGCGTGCTCTTGCCCGCGTTCGTGTAGCCGACGAGCGACACCGTCATGTGGTCGTGGCGCGAGGCCACCTGCCGCTCGCGGCGGGCGTGGATCTCGTCGATCTCGCGGCGCAGGTCGCGGACCCGCTTCTCGACGAGCCGGCGGTCCACCTCGAGCTGCTTCTCGCCCGGGCCGCGCATGCCGATGCCCATCTTGAGCCGCGAGAGATGGGTCCACATCCGCTTCAGCCTGGGCAGCGAGTATTCGAGCTGGGCGAGCTCGACCGCGAGCCGGGCCTCGTGGGTGCGGGCCCGCACGGCGAAGATGTCGAGGATCACCTCCGAGCGGTCGAGCACCTTGACGCCGAGTTCGCGCTCGAGGTTGCGGGTCTGGGCGGGGGAGAGGTCGTTGTCGAAGATCACCACGTCGGCCTCGCGCCGGGCGACGAGGCCGGCGAGCTCGCGGACCTTGCCGGAGCCGAGGTAGGTGGTCTGGTCGGGCCGCTGGCGACGCTGCGTGAGCTCCCCCACGACCCGGGCCCCCGCGGTCGCCACGAGGCCCGCCAGCTCGTCGAGCGGCGCCTCGGGATCGTGCGGGTCGTCCAGCAGCACGCCGACGAGCACGGCCCGCTCGCTCCGCACGCCGGTCGGGCGGCCGCGATCCTTCACTCGTCGTCCTCCGCGTCGCGGCCCACGCCGGCGCCGGCGAGGCCGCGGCAGCTCTCCCACCGCCGCGTGTCGAGCAGCCCGTCGGCGACGGCGTCCTTGACGGCGCAGTCGGTCTCGTGGACGTGGGTGCAGTCGGGGTAGCGGCAGAGGTTCGCCAGCGGCCGGAGGTCGCGGAAGGCCGCGGGCGCCTCGGCCGGCACCGTCCGCCAGAGGGCGAACTGCCGCACGCCCGGCGTGTCCACGAACCAGCCGCCGAGGCGATGCCGCAGGAGGCGGGCGGTCGTCGTCGTGTGGCGGCCCTTCTCGTTGTCGCGGCTCACCTCGGCCACGGGGAGGGCGAGGCCGGGGTCGAGCGCGTTGATGAGCGACGACTTGCCGACGCCGCTCTGGCCGACGACGGCGGTGACGCGGCCGGGCAGCTCGGCGGCCAGCCGGGCGACGCCGACGCCCGTCGTCGTCGAGCAGAGGATCACGGGATAGCCCATCCGCGCGTAGACGCCGGCCAAGGGCACGATCGTCGCGGGATCCACGAGATCGACCTTGTTGATGCAGACGAGCGGCCGGATGCCGGCCGCCTCGGCCGCCACCACGAGCCGGTCCACGAGCGCGGGCTTGAGGCCGGGCAGGGCGGCGCTGCCCACGATCACGACCTGGTCCACGTTGGCCACGATCACGTGGCGGCGGCCGCGGCTGTCACGGGAGAGCGAGTTGCGGCGCGGCTCGACCGACTGGATGACGTCATCGGCCACGCGGACGAAGTCCCCGGCGGCCACGGGGTGGCGCTGGTCGGTGGCGACGCTCCGAAGCAGGCGGCGGAGCGTGCACTTCACCACCCGGCCGTCCGGCGCGGCGACGAACGTCTCGAGACCGTGCACGTTGAGGACCTGGCCCCGCCAGCCCCCCTCGACCACCGGGGTCACGGAGAGCCCATCGACGGTCCCGTCCGGCGCCGCGGCAGCCCGCACGGTCCGGCGACGGGTCAGCTCCCCCTTCCCGGAGATCCTCTCGGCCGCCACGTGCTCGTCGGCGTGGTCGACATCGCCCGCGATCGAACGCGTCAGGTCGCCGCTCCGCTTCCGCACGGCACGATTCTTGCGGAAGTCGATCCGGACCTTGCGCGGCTTCGCCATGCCCGTATGGTAGCAGCCGCGGCCAGGTCAGAGCTTGGACTTGCGCTGCTTCTCGGTGCCGGCCCGGGTCTCCGGAATCCGCCGAGACTCCAGCCCCGCCGTCTCCAGCAGCGAGCGGCTGAACATGCTCGCGGGCGTCTCCGGCTCCGCCGGCCGGGCCACGGCCCCGAGCCGCGCTGGCTCGTAGGCGATCTCGAAGTCGTGCTTCGCGACGGAGAGCCTGTCGCCGGGATCGAGCCGCTGCTCGGAGACGCGGACGCCGTTGACCTTCGTGCCGTTGCTGCTGCCAAGATCCTTCACGACCCAGTAACCGTCCACGACGCAGAGCTCGCAGTGGCGCCCCGAGACGTTCGGGAACCGCAGCACGATGTCGGCGCTCTCTCGGCGACCGACGACCAGCGACGTGCCCAGGAGCGGGATCGGATCGCCGCCCCCGACCGGCACGAGTTCTCCGTACGCCCCAGCAGCCATGATGCCTCCACCTCCCGCGCCGACTCCTCACCCCTTCAACGCTAAGGCACTCCTTCCGGGTGGTCAACCCGGGCTCCGTTCGCACGTCGGCACAGGCCCCGAGCATGATGCGCCGCGGGACATTCTGTGTACACGGCGTGCGGCGGGCGTTCCCGCCGGATACAATGAGTTCGGCAGGGTCGGAGTGGACCGGACGGCCGCCGGCCGCGCGTGCGCGGCGGGAGGAAAGTCCGGGCTCCACAGGGCTCGATGGTGGGTAACGCCCACCGGCCGCGAGGCCAGGGACAGTGCCACAGAGAACAGACCGCCGGCGGGCCTCGGCCCGCAGGCAAGGGTGAAACGGTGAGGTAAGAGCTCACCAGCAGGCCGGGTGACCGGCCTGGCTCGGCAAACCCCATCGGGAGCAAGGCCAAGCAGGAGGAAGCCCGGTCCCTCGGGACCGGCGCGGGGCTGCCCGCCCCGCACCCGCCTCCGGGTCGGCTGCTGGAGGCGGCGGGCAACCGTCGCCCTAGAGAAATGGTCGTCGCCCGCCGCGAGGCGGGGACAGAACCCGGCTTACAGGTCCGCTCCGACCCTGCCTTCCTTCACTTCGGTTGCCGCCTGCCTCGCTTGGGTGGCGGCGGCGATTGGGGGCCGTCGGGCCGGATGGACGGGGCATCCTCCGGTGCGATGGCCTGGAGGAGTTTCGCGATGCAGAGCGTGTTGATGCTCATCCGGCGGTCGGCCGCCTCGGCCTTGAGTGCCTCGTGGAGGGACCTCGGCATGCGGACCGTCACCACCCGGTTGGACTCCCGGTCCGCGGGCCGATCCCGCTCCCGCGACCGCAGGGAGTCGAGCATCTCGCGGACCCGGGCGTATTGCGGCGTGCACTCGAACCGCATCCTGGCGTCGCCGCTGCCGAAGGTCCGCGACACGATCCCGTCCACGCCCAAAACCTCCCGGAAGAAGACCACCCACTCCGGTTCCATGGCGAAGAGCCGTTCCGCCGTTTGGAGGACCGCGGTCGCGGCGTGCTGAAAGGACTGGGGTGGGCCGGGGTGCGTGACGGTTGGTGCGGGCATGGAGATGGTTCCAACTGGTTCGGCGTCCGCGGCCGGCACCCTTCCCTGGGGCCTCGCTCCGGAGGACGCAGAACCATGCGACCGCGGTCAAGTGCGAGCGGGAAGTCGATGCACGCAAAGGACTTGCGGCCGAAATGCACGTGCGGCCACAAATTCAGGCACGCGTGCCTGAATGGAAGGCATCGGGGGTGCTGCGCAGAAAGCAGGCAGCCGCCCGACTTCTCATTTCCAAACTGTCCTGGTGTCGTGGCGGCGTTTTTACGCCGAAAACGACCGCCCGACGCGGTCGGGCTCCAGCCTTCCGAAACTCCGGACCCTCCCGGTTTCCTGGCTGACGAGGTCCACCCGGGCCGGGGCGAAGAGGGCCGGGTCGATTGCGTAGAAGTCGCGTCCTGCCTTCTCGAAGATCTGGAGGAACGGCTCGGCGTGCGCCGGCAGGGCTCCCGCGACCACGCGCGGCCCGACCGCGTCGAGGTCGGCCTCCGGACCGGCCACCTCGAGGGTCACGTGCCCGCCGAATCGGATGGCGTCGTTGGTCCGCCCCACGGCGACGAGGTCGTCGGCGATCGGAACCGGCGGCAGCGGGGCGAGCCCCCGGCCGCGGCGGACGCGGGTGACGTCGAAGCCGACGTCGTGAAGCTTGTGCAGGGCCGTCTCGAGCGCCCGGGCCACGACCTGGAGCGTGCCGGCGGGGCTCGCGGTGCGGGCCGCGAGCAGGGTCAGCGCCCCGGGGGCGACGCCCGCGTCCGCCGCCAGTCGCAGGCATGCGGCCTCCGGCGGGAGCCGCGGGGTCTCGAGCACCCCGACCGCCACGCCCGGCCGCTCCCGCATCCCGATCGTGTCGAAGAGTCGCTCGCGTCCGATCGCCGCCCTGACCGGGCCGCTGGTCATCGCAAGGAAGCCGGGGCACTCGACCTTCCAGCCGGCGCACTGGGCTGCCAGGCAGGCGGCCGCCGGCGCGTCGCTCTCGACGGCCACGCCGGGCCCCGGGCAGTCGGGCCATTCGCAGGGGAACGCGTCGGAGGAGCCGGCGGAGTGAAGCGTCAGCCGGCCGAGCCCCGCCATCGCCGCGCGGGCCACGAGGATCCCGGCGTCGATGCCGCCGGCGGCCCGCACGCCGCAGTCCACGACGCGGACGCCCCCGGTCCGCATCGCCTCGACGCCCAGGGCCGCCGCGCGGGTGACGAGCTGCCCGACAACCGCGTCCGCGTCCTCGTTGAGGCTCATCCCCTCGCTCCTGGTGACGCGTCATAATGTCCGCGTGCCGCGGCGGCCACAATGCCCGGCCGTGCAGCCCGTCCGTGGCGCCATCGGCGCCGCCCGAGGACCGCGCCCGTGCCGAGCCTGACCGTCGAGAACTACGTGAAGACGATCTGCCAGATCACCTCCGGCCAGGAGGGCCGCCCGGCCACGACCGGGCAGATCGCCTCCGCGCTCGGCGTGTCGCCCGGCACCGTCACGAGCATGCTCAAGACGCTCGACACGGCGCGGCTGGCGACGCACCGTCCCTACGAAGGCGTGGCGCTGAGCCGCGCCGGCCGCGCGCTCGCCCTGCGGATGATCCGTCGCCATCGGCTCATCGAACTGTTCCTCATGCGGACGCTCGGCGTGAGCTGGGACGCGGTCCACGACGAGGCCGAGCACATGGAGCACGCGATGAGCGACCTGCTCATCGACCGGATCGACGAGTTCCTCGGCCACCCGGAGGTCGATCCCCACGGCGACCCGATCCCGCGCGGCGACGGCCAGGCGGCCGACGGCCCGACCCGCTCGCTCGCGGACTGCGCCGCCGGCGACCGCTTCCGGCTGGCGCGGGTGGTGGACCAGTCGCCCGAGTTCCTCCGCTACCTCACGGCCAGCGGCCTGCCGCTCGGCGCGGTCGGCGCGGTGGATCGCAACCCGGACGGCGCCGGGCTGATGCGGGTGACCGTGGGCGACCGCCGGCTGTCGCTCGCCATCGACGCGGCGGGCAAATTGCTCGTCGTCGATGCCTGAGGCGGCTCCGACACATGTCTCGCGACGGCGTCATCGCCTCGCCTCGGAGCCCAGTCGCCTCGCGACTGGCATCGGGCGCGCGGATCGACGGCGAACTCCGGTTGCGAGGCAACCGGATCACGTCAGCCGCCGAGTTCGCAGACGGCCGACTGGCCGAGGCACTCGTCCACCTCGACGCGAAGCACCGCGGGAACGGGGAGGCCGCGGGCGGCGAGCAGGCCGCGGAGTTCGCCGCCGATCCAGCGGGCGATCCACTCGGCGGTCGTGTTGGCCACCGGCAGCAGCGCGCACTCGTCGGCCGGAAACACCCAGCGGCGGTCGCGGAAGGTGACCGTCGTCTCGGGGCGGCCGCCGGGGCCGGCCGCGGTGGCGACCGCGAGGAACCGGTTCTGCGTGGGCAGGAGCATCCGGTGGTCGAGCCGGGCGACGATCTCCGAGAGGGCGTCGCGGAGGGCGACGAAGTCCACCACCATGCCGTGCGCCCCGGGCGGCCCCTCGACGTCCACGCCCACGGTCCAGTTGTGGCCGTGGACCGCCTCGCAGAGGTCGTCCGCGAGCGTGATGAAGTGGCCCGCGCAGAAGACGTGGACGGCCTTGCGGAGCCGGACGGTGTAGCGGTCGGTCGTCATCGCTGCGGCGGCGGCTCCAGGTGGCCCGCGAAAGCCGTCCGGCGGGCGGGGTCACGCAGCAGAATATAGAGCGCCGCGGCGACGAGGTCCGCCGTCGTGCCGGGATTGACGCGGACCGGCGAGCGCAGGGTGCGGTCGAACGCGGCGGCCGCCGCGCGCCAGTCCGGGCCGGCGGCGAGAACGGCGGCCGCCCGCCCCGAGACGTCCGCCGCAAAGGCAGGCCCGTGGCGGCGGACGACGAGCGAGTCGGGCGACCGCGCGAGCTCGCGCAGGAACGCCCGCACGATCGCGTCGCGGAGGTCGGCCCGGGGGGCGATCTCCGCGGCGAGGTCGGCGACGAGGCCTGCCACGAGGTCGGCGTAGCCGTCCGCCCAGAGCGCGGCGATCCGGTCGCGCGGGGCGGCGAGCCGCATTGCCTCGAGCACGTCAGTCGGCGGCGGGCCGGCCACGTCGTGCCGCTCGCTCGTGCCCAGGCCGCCGGGCCGGGCCGCGGCGATCGCAGCCCAGACATCGACCGCATCGGCCGGGCCGAGGCCGGCGAGCACGGCGGCCGCACCGGCGGCGTCGGGCGGCGCGTCGCCCCGGACGGCGGCCAGCGGCGCGATCGCCAGGATCATGCCGAGGTTCGCGTTGGATCGCGTGACCCGCCGCGAGGCCTCGACCGCGTCGCGCACCGTGCGGCCGAGCGGCGCGTCGGCGGCCCGTTCCATCACCGGGGCGATCGTGAGCGCCGCCGCCACGAGTTCGTCGTGCGCGAGGTCGGAAAAGTCGGCGCCGGGATGGACGTTGCCCGGCTTCGGCGCCGCGGCCTCAAGGATGCACGCCGCGGCGGCGCACCAGCCGCGTCCCCACGGTGGGCACGCGGCCGGGATGCGGGCGACCGCGGCGCGGATGGCGGTATCCGGCGGAGCGGCGCGGGGCGGCATGGGCGTGTCGGGGATGACGATCGTGAGGATCGCGCGAGCGGCGCGGCCGCCGCCGGCGCGGGGCCTCCGAAGGGTACACTTTCGACGGGCCCCGACGCGGCCCGCGCGGAGAGGCCCGAGGCATGGCGACCGGAACGGACGGCGTGGTGGAGAGCAGGATCGGGCCCGAGTGCTTCATCAACCGCGAGCTGAGCTGGCTGGAGTTCAATCGGCGGGTGCTCGAGGAGGCCGAGAACCCGGAGAACCCGCTGCTCGAGCGGCTCAAGTTCCTCGCCATCGTCAGCTCGAACCTCGACGAGTTCTTCATGGTGCGGGTGTCGGGGCTGCGGGAGCAGGCCTTCGGCGAGAGCGCCCCGCAGGACTACGC
>JBJTPA010000142.1:0-6099 GCA_046074885.1 Planctomycetaceae bacterium | reverse complement strand
GCTCGTCGAAGTCGAGCGTCACGATCTTGTGCGTCGTGAACCGGTCGACGACGCCGGTGAGCGACCCGTCGTAGAGGATGTCGCCGTGCGTGATCACGACCAGCCGCTCGCACAGCGCCGCCACGTCCTTCATGTAGTGCGTGGTGAGCATCACGGTCACCCGCCGCTCGGTCTGCACGTGGCGGAGGAACTCGTGGATCGTGTGCTGGGCGACCACGTCGAGGCCGATCGTCGGCTCGTCGAGGAACAGCACCTCCGGTTCGTGGAGGAGCGCCGCCACGAGTTCGAGCTTCATCCGCTCGCCCAGCGAGAGGTCGCGGACGGGCCGAAGGATCAGGTCCCGCACGCCGAGCATGTCGACGAGCTCGTCGCGGATCCGCGTGAAGCGGTCGGGCTCGATCCGGTAGATCTCCCGGTGGAGCCGAAAGCTCTCGGCCGCGGGCAGGTCCCACCACAGCTGGTTCCTCTGGCCCATCACGAGCGCGAAGCGGCGGCGAAAGTCGTCGGCCCGCTCCCAGGGCACGTGGCCGAGCACCCGGGCCGAGCCCCGCGTGGGCGTGATGATCCCGGAGAGCAGCTTGAGGAAGGTGGTCTTGCCCGCCCCGTTGGGGCCGAGCAGGGCGACGAACTCCCCGCGGCCGACCTGGAGATCCACGCCCCGCAGTGCCTCGACCACCCGGGAGGGCCGGTGAAACAGGCCGCGGACGCTTGCCAGCAGCCCCTCCGGCTTGTCGAAGACGCGGTATTGCTTCGCCAGCCCGGAGACGGCGATCACGGGGGGGCCGTCCGGCGCCGAAACCGCGCCCGATTTCGCGGCGGAGTTGTGCATGGCCGGAGTATAGGGGAAAACGTGCCTGCGCCCTTCACCCGGAGACCCGCCGGCATGTTTCGCATCGGCCTCGGACACGACACGCACCGGCTCGCCCCGGGCCACGGGCTCGTCCTCGGCGGCGTCACGATCGCCCACGACCGCCAGGCCGTCGGCCACAGCGACGCCGACGTGCTCCTCCACGCGATCACCGACGCCCTGCTCGGCGCGGCGGCGCTGGGCGACATCGGCGAACTGTTTCCCGACAGCGATCCGGCCAACCGGGGCCGGGACTCAGCCGTCATGCTCCGGGCGGCGATGGACCGCGTCGCGGCCGCCGGCTGGCGGCTCGTGAACCTGGATTGCGTGATTTTCGCCCAGCGGCCCAAAATCCTCCCGCATCGGCCCGCGATCCGGCGACGGATCGCGGAGGTGCTCGGCGTGGACGAGGCGGCTGTCTGGCTCAAGGCCAAGACGGGCGAGTCGGTCGGGCCGATCGGCGACGAGCAGGCGATCGCCGCGGAGTGCGTCGCCCTCATCGAACGGTAGCAGGGTATGAAGTGCCAGGGGTTGCCCGTGCCGTCGAGCCGGCGTTGCTGGCCAGCGAAGACAGGATGTCGAAGCGCAGACAGCATCGAGTGAGCGAAGGCCAGGATGGCCGTAGCGAACGTCCGGGCGAGACGGCATGGGCGACCCCGGGCCCCGCGAACGCCCGGAACGCATGCAGGAGCCGAATGACGTGACCACCGCACTGCCCCCGATCGAGATCTATAGCACGCTCGCGCGGAAGAAGGCGCCGCTCGTGACCGTGAAGCCCGGCCACGTGGGGATGTATCTCTGCGGGCCGACGGTCTACAAGCCGAGCCACATCGGCCACATGGTCGGCCCGGTGATCTTCGACACCGTCAAGCGGCACCTCGTCTACTCGGGCTGGCAGGTCACCTGGGTCGTGAACGTCACCGACGTCGACGACAAGATCATCGCCGAGAGCGCCGCCCGCGGGACCACGATGGCCGCGCTCGCCGAGGAGATGACGGCCGACTACCTGGGCAACCTGGCGGCCCTCGGCGTGACCGGCATCGACGTCATGCCCAAGGCCACCGAGCACATCGGCACGATCATCGCCTTCATCGAGGGCCTGATCGCCAAGGGCTGCGCCTACGCCAGCGACGGCGACGTCTACTTCGACGTCGCGCAGGACGCCGACTACGGCAAGCTCACCAACCGCTCGGTGGAGCAGACGCAGGGCGAGGGGGGCTCGACCGCGGAGCGGAAGCGTTCGGCCGCCGACTTCGCGCTCTGGAAGCGGGCCAAGCCGGGCGAGCCGGCCTGGGAGAGCCCGTGGGGGCCCGGCCGGCCGGGCTGGCACATCGAGTGCTCGGCGATGAGCAAGGCGATTCTCGGGCCGCACTTCGACATCCACGGCGGCGGCCTCGACCTCGTCTTCCCGCACCACGAGAACGAGATCGCCCAGAGCGAGTCGCTCCACGACTGCCCGATGGCCACCTTCTGGATGCACAACGGCCTGATGCAGGCGGCCGGTGCCGCCGGCAAGGTGGGGGGGCGGCCGCGGGGCGAACCGGGCTCGGCCGACGATGCCGCCGCCCAGGCGGCCACGAAGATCTCGAAATCGACCGGCGCCGAGCCCTTCAAGAACCTGCTCGCCCGCCATCGTCCCGAGGCGATCCGGATGCTGCTGCTCTCCACGCACTACCGCAGCCCGATCCACTTCGGCGAGGAACCGCTCGGCGAGAGCGCCCGCGCCATGGAGGCCTTCGAGCGGCTCTTCGCCCGGTTCCAGCGGGTGTCGGGCAAGTCGTTCCATGCCCTGCCCTGCCGCGACCGCCGCGCGGGCGACGCCGTCGTGGCCGCCGCCGGTGCCGAGGTGCAGGCCCTGCGCGAGAAGTTTCTGGCGGCGATGGACGACGACTTCAACACGGCGATCGCGATCGCGTCGCTCTTCGATTTCGTCCGCGTGGCCAACAAGTTCATCGACCAGCACGGACTCGAGTCGAAGAAGCCGGCCGCCGAGCTGGCCACGCTCGACGCGATGATGCTCGTGCTCCGGGAACTCACCGGCGTGCTCGGGCTGTTTCTCGAGCCGCCGAAGCAGTTGCCGGGCGGCGCCGACGAGGGCCTCGTGGCGAAGCTCATGGACCTCGTGATCGAGATCCGGGCCAACGCCCGCAAGGCCAAGGATTTCGCGACCGCCGACCTGGTGCGGAACAAACTCACCGAGGCCGGCATCGTGCTCGAGGATCGCCCCGACGGCACCGGCTGGTCGCGGAAGTAGCCGGCGGGGGATTAGCGGGCCACCGGATCGTGCGGCTCGTCGAACGGGCCTTCGAATACCGCGTCGGGCTGGTCGCGGCGTCCCGACGCGTCGATCACCACCTTCGCCTGCCGGAGGATCGCCTCGGGCACCCTCCAGCGGCCGCGGTCGTAGCCGGGCGCGGCAAGGTTGACGGTGAGCCGCGGCGGGATCGCCCTCGAGGTTTCGCCGATCGGAACCGTCGCCGGATCGGTGCCCGCGAGGATGTCGCCGGCCAGCCGCCCCGCGAGCAGGCCCACGTCGTGGAAGTCGTAGCCGACGTCGAAGAACGTGCCGCGATCGGCCGCGCCCGGCGTGACCGAGAACACGGGCAGCCCCGCCTTGGCAGCGGTGGCCACGACCGACTCAACCACGCTCACCACCGTGGTGTCGCCCGGCACGAAGATCACCTCCGCACCCCGCGAGATGGTCGCCTGCACCGCCTCCACCACCCCCGACGAGTTCTCGACCGCCGCCTCGAGCAGCTCGAGGTTCCGCGCAGCGCAGGTCGCGCGGGCCAGCTCCATGAATCGTCGCGAGTTGCTCTCCGCAGGATTGTGGGCCACGCCCACGTGGCGCACGTGAGGGCCGATCGCCTGCAGCAGCCGGAAGGTCGCGTCCACCGGTGCGAGGCTCCCGAAGCCCACCAGGTGCGGCGGGTGAACGAGCGGATCGCGGCGGTCGAGACCGACCCCTGCGGAAAAAGGATCGGCGACCGCGGCAAAGACGTGCGGAAGCCTGTGCCCGACGGCACGGCTCCGCTCGTTGGCCGTCGCCAGGGCCTGCAGTGAGGGCGTGCTGGAGGTAAGCGCCATGTCGAAGGCGCCGCCGACGATCTCACGGGCGATGGCGTTGGCCTGCGCGAGATCGCCCTCGGCGTTGTAGCGCCGGATCGTCACGCTCCTGCCGTCCACGAAGCCCTTGTCCGCCAACCCGTCGATCATCCCGCGGATCGCGTCGTCGAGCACCGGCGTGCTCACCTGCTGAAGCACCGCCACTGCCGGCACGCTGCGCTGCCCGCCCGCCCGGTCGGTGACCACCAGCAGCACCGAGGCCCCGCCGAGCACGGCGACGAGCGGAAGCCAGCGACGGGTGGCGCGGAGCAGGATCGCGTGATCGGGCATGGTCGACTCGTCAGATGTAGAGGTCGGAAAGCGTGCGGGCCGCGGCGTCGTCGAGCTGGTCGGACCGCCGGAGGCGATCGAACCGGTCGGCGAGGTCGTCGGACGTGAGTCGTCGCTTCGCGGCCCCCTCCACGTCGAGCTCGATCCGTCCGCGGTGCACGAGAATCAGCCGGTCGCCGAGCGACGCCGCCTGCGCGAGCGAGTGCGTGACCATCAGCGCCGTCAGCCGCCCCTCGCGGATCAGGTCGGCCGTCGTCCGCACCACCCGGTCGGCGGCTGCCGGGTCGAGCGCCGCCGTATGCTCGTCGAGCAGAAGCAACTCCGGCCGGTGCCACGTGGCCATCAGGAGCGTGACGATCTGCCGCTGGCCTCCCGACATCGAGCCGATCGGCTGGTCGAGCCGTCGCTCCAGCCCCGGCACCATGCGGCCGAGGCGGGCGGCGGCCTCGGTGCGAAGCGCACGATTCGTGGCCCAGCCAAAGCCGGGGAAGCGTCCGCGACAGACGGCCACGGCGATGTTTTCGAGCACCGTGAGCGACCCGGCGGTGCCCGCCCGTGGATCCTGAAACACCCGGCCGACGAGGGCGGCGCGGGCGTGCTGCGACCAGGCCGTGATGTCGCGGCCGGCCACCGCGATGCGACCGTCAGCGAGCGGCACCGTGCCGGCGATGGCCCCCTGCAGCGTGCTCTTGCCGGAGCCGTTGGTGCCGATCACCACCACGAACTGCCCCGCCGGCACGTGCAGCGACACGCCGTCGACGGCCCGCACCGCGGGACCGCCCGGCGACTGGAACACCACGGTGGCACGGTCGAGATCGAGCACGTCAGGGCCCTCGTCGTCGGGCATCGAGCATCCGCGGGACCACGAGCGCGGCGAGCACCACGGCCGCGGTCGCCGCCTTGAGCCAGTCGGGGTCGAGGCCCGCGCGGAGGGCCGTGGCCACCAGCAACCGAAACGTGACACTCCCGGCCGCGGCTGCCACCAGCGCGCTGCCGAGCCCTGCCGCACCGGCGAGGGCGCTGCCGAGAAACACGCTGGCCATGCCCCACACCACCATGCCGATCCCCATCTGCACGTCCGCAAAGCCCTGGTACTGGGCCACGAGGCTTCCGGCCCCTGCGGTCAGCGAGTTGGAGATGGCGAGCCCGACCACCGTGAGCAGGCCGGTGTCACGGCCGAGGGCGCGGGCCATGGTGGGCGTGTCGCCGCCGGCCCGCATCGCGGTGCCGAGGCTCGTCCGAAAGAAGAGATACAGCGCGGTGGCCGCCGCGGCCACGACGATGAGCACGAATGCCGCGCGGGCGACCTCCCCGGCGAGCGTGACGTCGACGCCAGCCCGCACCAGCAGCGGGCCCAGGCCCCGCTCCGCCTCATCGAAGAGCGTGGTCGCCTTGCCGAGCGGCACGTTGCTGCGGCCGAGGACGACGAGGTTCACGCTCGCGAGCGCGGTCGTCACGAGGATGCCCGCGAGCAGGGGCTCGATCCCGAGGAAGCCACGGAGCAGGGCGGTGGCCGCGCCCGCCGCCGCGCCCGCCGCCATGCCCCCTCCCGTCGCGATCACGGGATCCCATCCGGTGACGAGCAGCACGGCCGCCACCACGCCGCCGAGTGTGAACGAGCCGTCGGTGGTGATATCGGGAAACGAGAACAGCCGGTAGCTGACGAACACGCCGAGGGCCACGAAGCCGAGCGCCAGGCCGAACGTCCAGGTGGAGAGGAGCGTGATCATGCTGCCCCCGCGCGGACGTCGAGCGCCGCGAACCACAGCCCGCCACGGACGAGTTCGGGCCGGCCGCTGCCGAGCACGGGCTCGGGATCCGCGAGCAGGTGCATCACGGCCAGCGGCTCGGAGCCG
>JBJTPA010000141.1:0-9403 GCA_046074885.1 Planctomycetaceae bacterium | reverse complement strand
CTCACCTTCGCCGCGTCCGGGGACGGGGCGCCGGTGCCGGAGCCGGCGGCCCGCGGGCCGGTGGTCCTCGACGAGCCCTACGAGGCCGGGCCGCTGTTCCCCGACGGCGGCGGCACGCCCCCGGCCGGCTACCCGGAGGTCTTCGACGACCTGTGGGCGCCGCGGCCGTGGGGGTGGCACCTGCTTCCCAACAACCTCATCTACACGAGTTACCTCGCGGGGCCGAAGGAGCCGCGGCTCGCGTCGAACTGGTACGGCGACTCGGCTCCCGATCCGTTCAATCCTGCGATCAAGAACGGCTGGATGTGGGACATGACCGCCGGCGCGCGGGTCTCGATCCTGCGATACGGCTCCGATCCCGTGCTCCACCCGCAGGGCTTCGAGATCCAGGTCGAGGGGGCGGCCTTCGTGCGGCTCGATCCGGGCGACCAGATCGACCTGCGGTCGAGCGACTACCGCTTCGGCATCCCGCTCGTGTTCGGCATCGGCCGCTGGCAGACGAAGGTCGGCTACTATCACCTGAGCGCGCACCTCGGCGACGAGTCGCTGCTCAAGCACCTCGACTTCACGCGGGTCAACTACCTCCGCGACGCCGTCGTGTGGGGCAACTCGTACTATCTCTTCGACTGGATGCGGATCTACGGCGACGTGGGTTACGCCTTCAACCGGGACGGCGGCGCCCAGCCGTGGGAGTTCCAGTACGGAACCGAGCTCATCCAGGCGCGGCCCACGGGCATCCACGGCGCCCCGTTCCTCGCGGTCAACGGCATGTCGCGGCAGGAACTCGACTGGGGGGGGAACGTCTGCGTGCAGACCGGCTGGGCGTGGCGCGGCTGGCGGAGCGAGCGGCTGCTCCGCGTCGGGTTCGAGTACCTGCACGGCTCCGACCCTCAGTACGAGTTCGTGTACTACAACCAGAACCGGTACGGCATCGGGGTGTGGTATGACTTCTGAGTTCACGGCCGCGGGGCCATCCATGGCCCCCGCGGCCGTGGGCTGACGCGGTGAACGCCGAGGGTTCGCCGGTCAGCCGAAGCGGTCGCACCTCCGGGCGACCGTGGCCGCCGCGGAACGGCGGCTGCCGCCCTCCGCCGTCGAGGGGCATGGCGGAGCGGGCGGCAATCCCGGGGGATCGATCCGACGTGCCCGGGAAGCATCCGGCAAACCATGCCTCTGCTCGCGATCGAGACGACGTGTGACGAGACGGCGGCGGCCGTCATCGGCCGCGACCGCACGGTGCTCGCCAGCGTGGTCGCCAGCCAGGAGTCGCTCCATGCGAGGTGGCGCGGGGTCGTGCCCGAGATCGCGTCGCGGGCGCACGTGGAGCGAATCGTCCCCGTCATCGACGAGGCACTGGCCCGGGCCGGCGTCGGCCGCGGCGACGTGGCCGCGGTCGCGGTCGCCGTGTCGCCCGGCCTGGTAGGGTCGCTCCTGGTGGGCCTCGCGGCCGCCAAGGGCATCGCGGCCGTCCTCGGCGTTCCGGTCGTCGGCTACGACCATGTCGCCGCCCACCTCTACGCCTGCCGGCTCGCGCACGGCGACGCGGTGCAGTATCCCTGCGTCGGGCTCGTGGCCAGCGGCGGCCACACGTCGCTGTTCCACGTCCACGGGCCCATCGACCTCGAGCGGCTCGGCGGCACGGTCGACGACGCGGCCGGCGAGGCCTTCGACAAGGCGGCGAGCCTGCTCGGCCTCGGCTATCCCGGCGGCCCCGAGATCGAGAAGGCGGCCGCCGGGGGGAGCCCGCGGGCGCACCGCCTCCCGCGGCCGCTCGCGACCGACCGCGACCGGCTCGACCTGAGCTTCAGCGGCCTCAAGACCGCGCTCCGCTACCTCGTGCGGCCGCCGGGCGCGGTCGATGGGCCGCCGCCGACCGGCCGGGCCCTGGCCGACCTCGCAGCCTCGTTTCAGCAGGCGGTCGTGGACTCGATCCTCGCGAAGGTGGCGCTCGCGGTGGAGCGAACAGGCTGCGACGTCGTGGCCGTGGGCGGCGGCGTGGCGGCCAACTCGCTCCTGCGGGAGACGCTCGAGGCCTTCGGCCGGGAGCGGGGCGTGACGGTGCTCGTGCCGCCGAAGTCGCTCTGCACCGACAACGCCGCGATGGGCGCGATCGCCTGGGAGCGGCTCGAGCGGGGCGACGACGACGGCCTCACCCTCGACGTTCGCCCCGGCACTGACCGCGCCGCCGCGAACCGCCGCTGAGACGCTCGGTGACTCGCCCAACCCGGCTTCGGGGCTGCCCATCCCCTTGAGACGGCGTAGGTGACCGAGCGCAGCCCGGAGGGCGAGAGCGAAGGCACCTCCGAGTGAGCGGAGGGCACGGGCACCGATCCGCTGAAAGCGGATTGGTCGGCCCGGAGCGAACGTCCGGCGAGAGGGTGTGGGCAGACCCGAGCCGGTTGGGCGAGGGGGCTAGGTTCCTGTGAACTGCGGCCCTACGAGCAAGCGATCACCGCGACGACGCGGATTGCGAAGAAAGAACCCGGCGGGCGTGAATTCAAAAGTTCGAGAACGACTCGAACTCGTCGTAGGGGCGACGCTCGAGGTTCACGAACCGCGTGTAGTCGTGCTGCCAGAGCAGCTTCACGTCGCCGATCGGGCCGTTGCGCTGCTTGGCGATGATGATCTCCGCGTCGCCCTTCACGCGGTCGCGATCCTCCTGCGTGGTCTGGTAGTACTCCTCGCGATGCACGAACATCACCACGTCGGCGTCCTGCTCGATGGCGCCCGACTCGCGGAGGTGATGGAGCCGGGGCTTGTTGTCGCGGGAGACCTCCGCCTGGCGATTGAGCTGCGCCAGGCAGAGGAGCGGGATGTTGAGCTCGCGGCACATCGTCTTCAGCCGGCGGGCGATCCGGGCCACCTGCTCCTGCCGCGGGTCGCGGGGATTGTCGGGCTCGATGAGCTGCAGGTAGTCGATCACCACGAGGGCCAGGCCGTCCTTCCGCTTGAGCCGGCGCGCCACCGCCGCGATCTCCGTGAGCGAGCGGCCCGGCGTGTCGTCGATGTAGAGCGGCGCCGCGCCGATCTCGGCCGACTTCTCCACGAGCCGGCGGCGGTCCTCCTGCGAGATCGTGCCGTTGCGGAGCTTGTGGCCGTTGACCTGCGCGGCCGAGCAGAGGAGGCGGTCGGCCAGCTCGATGCCGTTCATCTCCAGGCTCACGAACAGGACGGGCAGCTTGAGGTTGATCGCGACGTGCTCGGCGATGTTCATCGCGAGCGCCGTCTTCCCCATGCTCGGCCGGGCAGCGAGGATCGCGAGCTCGGAGTTGTGCAGGCCGCCGCACAGCGTGTCGAGATCGACGAAGCCGGTCTCCACGCCGCCGACGGCCCGCTCGTGCCGCATGCGGGCGTCCATGCGGACCATCACCTCAGCCAGCACGTCCTGGATCGACTTGGCCGCCGTCGCGGCGCGGTTCTCGAGGATCGAGAAGATCCGCTCCTCGGCCCGGGAGAGCAGCTCCCGCGGCTCGTCGACGGCGTCGTAGGCGTCGCGGAGGATGTCGGTGCCGGCCGCGATGAGCAGGCGGAGCACCGCCTTGTCGCGGACGATGTGGGCGTAGTGGGAGGCGTGGGCCGCGTGCGGGACCGACTGGATCACCTCCGACAGCGCGCCCGGGCCGCCGATCCGCTCGAGGTCACCCTTCGTCCGCAGCCGCTCCACGACGATCGTGGCGTCCACCCGCTTGCCAGCCTCGTGGAGGTCGAGGAGGTGGCGGTAGAGGATCTGGTGCGCCTCGTCGAAGAAGTCGTCGGCCTTGATGACGAGCGCCACGTCGTCGCAGACGTCGGGCTTGAGCAGGATGCTGCCCAGGACCGCCCGCTCGGCGTCCACGTTCGCAGGCCGGTCGCGGTCGTCGAGCGCGGCCGCCGGGGTGGCGGCGAGCGCACGGCGGCGGCGACCGCCCTCCCGCGTCGATGCGTCACCGGACGGGACCGTCATGCCGGGCCTCCCTGCTCGACCACCTGCGCGACACCACCGCGCGGCCTGCGGGCGAGCGGCGCGACGCCGCGTCGCCCCCGCGGGACCGCCGCCGGGCCGGCTACTTCGAGCCGGCGTCGGCGCTGCTCGGCACCACCCACACCTTCAGGTCGCCCTCGACCTCGGGGGCGAGCCGGACCTTCACCGTGTAGAGGCCGACCTCCTTGAGGGGGCCCTGGAGCACGATCTGGTCCGGAGAGACCATGAGGTCCTGCTGCTTGAGCGACCGCGAGATCTCGGGGGCGCCGACGGAGCCGTAGAGGTGGCCCTCGTCGTTGGCGTTGGCCTCGATCGTCACGCTCGTCCGCACCAGCTCCTGGAGCAGGCCGCGGAGGCCCGCCAGCCGTTCCCGGGCGATCTCGTCGAGCTTCGCCCGGTGCTTCTCGACCATCCGCTTGTGGTGGTCGGTGGCGATCGTGGCCAGCCCCTGCGGCAGCAGGTAGTTGTAGGCGTAGCCCCGCTTCACCTCGACCACGTCCCCCTGCTTGCCCAGGGGCTCGACGGCGTGAATCAGCAGCAGCTCGATACCGCCCCGCTTGCCCTTGGGCAGGCGGCGGCCGCCGGCGTGCTTCGTGGTGGTTGGCATGGATCAGGTCCTCCGGCGATCGGGATTCAAAAGGGGATGTCGTCGTCGGCGCCGACCGGGCCGCCGGACGATCCGGCACCCGAGTCATCGTAGCCGCCCGACTGGTCGAATTCTTCCGCCGCCTGGGCGGCGCCGCGGCCGGCCGCCACGCGGGGCTTGCCGCCGCCCCGGGGGCCGTCGCCCCGCGAGCCCAGCAGTTGCATCCGCTCGCCCACGACGCGGAGCTTCGAGTTCTTCTTGCCGTCCTTCTCCCACGTGTCGAGCTTGAGCCGGCCCTCGATGAGCAGCGGCGAGCCCTTGGTGACGTATTCGCCGGCGATCTCCGCCGTGCGGCCCCAGAGCGTGACGTCGACGAACGTGGTCTCCTCGATCCACTCGCCCGTCTTGCCGTCCTTGCGGCGGTCGTTCACCGCCAGACCGATGTCGGTGACGGCGGTGCCGCTGGCGATGTAGCGGAGCTCCGGGTCCCTGGTCACGTTGCCCAGCAGGATCACGCGGTTGTAACTGGCCATGATTCTTTCCTCCTTGCTCGCGGGTGGTTGCCCGACGTCGTGCGGAAACTGAACACCTGTACAACTCCGGGCAGTCTAATGGCCCCGTCCGGGGGGTGCAAGTGGTCGGCCCGCGTCACGCCGGGGCCCGGGCGGGGCCGCACGCCGGGGCCGGCCGCCGCGGCGGCTCGCCCGACAGGACGTGCTGCACGAGCGCGTCGGCGATCCGGTCGTCCACCTTGAGCACGAGCTTGCGGATGATGTCCTCGGTGATCTCGCACTGCCGCTCCAGGGCGGTGAGGTTGCCGCCGGGCATCCGGAAGTAGGTCAGCCAGTAGGCGCCCTTCCGGTGGCCCTTGATCGGGTAGGCGAGCTTCCGCTCGTCCCACAGGCGGGCCGCCAGCACCGTGCCGCCGAACTGGGCGATCAGGTCGTTGATCTGCTGGGCCAGGCCTCCCGGGTCGCGGCCGTACTTCCCCGCGTCCAGGATGAACATTCCCTCGTACACCGGCATTGCTTCTCGCTCCTCTGAAAACGTCTCGTCCGAAAGTCGGTTCCCCGGGCCGGCGGCCCGAGACTCAGTTGTAACGGTTCATCGCCGCCTGGATGCCCATGGCGGTCCATTCCTCGGCGGCGTCGGCCGCGCGTTCCAGCACCGGAGCTGCCTCCTCGCGCTGCTCGCGGGAAAACTTGGCGAGCACGAAGTCGGCCGGCTTCCAGCCTGCCGGCACCGGGCCGATGCCGATCCGCAGTCGCGGCACGGCCGTCGATCCGAGCCGCGCGATGACGTCGGCGAGGCCGTTTTGGCCGCCGGCCGAGCCCGCCGGACGCATGCGGATCGTTCCCAGGCCGAGGTTGAAGTCATCGCAGATCACCAGCACGTCGCCATCGTCGATCTTGTAAAAGTCCCGGGCCGCCAGCACGCTCGATCCGCTCAGGTTCATCCACGTCAAAGGCCACAGCAGCAGCACCGGCGTGCCCCGGACGGCGGCCGGCGCCACCTCGCCCTGGAACCGCGCCCGCCGCGACGGGGAGCCGGCCCGCCGGGCCACGATCTCGAGCACGTCGAAGCCGACGTTGTGCCGGGTGCCACCATAGGCGGCTCCCGGGTTGCCCAATCCTACAAGCAGTTTCACGATCCACCACCGGGCGGCCCTGGCGCGGCCGCGAGGGGCCGGTTCCGGGGGCTCGAGGGAGCCCCGGCGGGCGTCACTCCGCCTCCCCTGCGGCCTCCCCCTCCTCGCCGGCCTTGCGGCCGATGACTTCGGGCTCGACCGGTGCGGCGGCGGCCTCCTCGGCCTTCTTGCCCGGCACCATGCATGTGACGACGGTCTCCTCGGGATTGGCCAGCGCCCGCGCCCCCTGCGGAAGTTCCAGTTCGCGGACGTGGATGGCGTGGCCGACCTCGAGGTGGCCCACCTGGGCGTGAATGTGGTCGGGGATCGACTCGGCCGTGCACTCGATCTCGAGCTCGTGGAGCACGAGCGTGAGCACGCCGCCGGCCCGGACGCCGGGGCACTCGCCCTTCACGTCGATCGGCACGCGGACCTTGACCTTGTCGGACTTGCTGACCCGCAGCAGGTCGATGTGGATCGGCTCGGAGCCCAGTGCGTCCCACTGCAGCTCGCGGACGACCGCGGCCGTCTTCACTGCGCCGGTGAGTTCGACGAACAGGCTGCCGTGGCGGATGACGGCCTCCAGGGCCTCCCGCTTGGCCGCGAGGGCGACGTTCTTCTCGCCGTGGCCGTAGAGGTTGGCGGGCACGAGGCCCTGCTGGCGGAGCCGGCGGCTCCCGCGGCTGCCGTCGGTCGTGCGGGGCAGCATCTCGAGCGTGTCACTCATCGGAAAATTCCTGGGGCGTTTCGGGTAGCCCCATAGTGTGCCACGCGGCCGCCGAACCGCAAGGTGGCTCACGCGGCTCCGACCGCCGTCCGCGGCGGCCGGCCGCGTGCCGCCGCTCAGCGGCGGCCTGCGAGCCCGGAGGTGCGAGCAGTCGGCCGTCTGGCCGCACCTCGGCTGCGGCCGCGACGGCCCAAGCAAAAACGGACAGGATGTCCGTGTTTTGCGTGAAGCTACTGAAACATCATGCTGACGGACTCGTTCCTGTGGATCCGCTTGATGGCCTGGCCGAGGAGGCTGGCCACGGAGAGCACCGTGATGTTCTGCAGCATCTTGCCGGGCGTCAGCGGGATCGAGTCGGTGATGATGATGTTCTTGAAGGGGGCCTGCTTGAGCCGCTCGATCGCGGGGCCCACGAGCAGGCCGTGCGTCGCCGCGGCGTAGATCGCCTTCGCGCCGTGCTTGTGGAGCACGTCAGCGGCGCAGATCGAGCCGGCCGTGCTGATCATGTCGTCGAACAGGATGGCGGTCTTGCCCTCGACGTTGGCCCCGATGATCGTGGTGCTCTTCGTGGTGTCGGCCGAGAGCCGCCGCTTGTCGATGATGCCCAGCGGGGCGCCGATCCGGTTGGCGTGGCCGAGGGCCCGCTTGATGCCCCCCTCGTCGGCGCTCACGACCACGATCTCGTCCTTCGGGATGCCGAGCGAGGCGAGGTGGCTGTTGAGCACCGGCGCCGCGTAGAGATGATCCACCGGCACGTCGAAGAAGCCCTGGATCTGGGCGGCGTGGAGGTCCATCGCCAGCACGCGGTCGGCGCCGGCGCGGACGATGAGGTTGGCCACGAGCTTGGCCGTGATCGGCACGCGTCCGGCGTCCTTGCGGTCCTGCCGGGCGTAGCCGAAGTAGGGGATCACGGCCGTGATCCGGAACGAGCTCGCCCGCTTGAAGCTGTCGATCATCACGAGCAGCTCCATGATGTGCTCGTTGACCGGCGGGCAGGTCGGCTGGACGATGAACACGTCGCGGCCGCGGACGTCCTCGTCGATCTTGCAGGAGATCTCGCCGTCGGGGAAACGCCCGATGGCGATCTTGCCGATCGGCAGGTTCAGGTAGCGGCAGATGTCCTGCGTGAGCGCGGGATTGGCCGGGCCGCTGAAGATCTTCAGGTCGTTCATGGCATCGCTCGGGAGGCGACGGGAGGGCTGCGGAATCCGCGGCCCGGAGCCACCACTCTGACCTGCGCCACGGCGGCCTTCAAGCCGTCCGCCCCACGCCGCCGGGCCGGGGCGGTCGGGCATGGCCGGGATCGCGCCGATCGGTCACGATGACGACTCCCGAGGAGGAGCCCGCCATGGCGACCAGGACCGTGCCGATCATCCCGCCGCAGGCGCACGCGGCGGCTCGCGGTGCCGTGGACGAGACCCGGTTCCTCGTGCACGCCCTGCGGATGACGACGTCGCTCACGCCGGGGCGATCGCGTCGATCTTCGCGGCGAGGATGAAGTCGTTCTCGGAGAGGCCGCCGACGGCATGGGTGTGGATCTCGATCCACGCGCGGCGGTAGCCCTCGAGGTGGAGGTCCGGGTGGTGCCCCTCCCGCTCCGCGAGGGCCGCCACGTTGTTGAACAGGCGGATCGCGGCCTTGAAGTCGGGAAGCTTGAAGTCGCGGCGGATCCGCGTGGCGTCGTGCGTGAGCCGCCAGAGCGGCAGGGCCGCGACCTGGGCCTCGGCCTGGGACGGCGTGAGCCTCGGCACGCCCCCTTCGCAGGGCACGCACTTCCCGGCGGCGAGGTCGCAGGCGGTCTTGGTGGTGTCGCTCATCGGTCTGGATTCCCTCACGGTCCCTGCAGGTTAGATCGGCGTCTTGAAGCCCATGGCGCGGACGACGCACCAGCCGTTGACGCCCTCGAAGATCATGAAGGCCCCGCCGGCGAGTGCCGCGATCCCGGCCCACTGCGGGACGTCGCCAATGTCGAAGACGTATCGCGCCGCGAGCAGCCCGACGCCGACGAGCGACGTGACCGCGCCCATCGTGGTGCGGAGCGCGCGGCCCCGCTTGTCGATGTTGCACTGCATCGGTTTTTCCTCACTTGGGGTTATGCACGGGAATCGTACACGGTGACGCCAGCTCGAGGCGTTCCGCCCGCTCGGGGCTGCCCACACCCTCTCGCCGGACGTTCGCCTGCGCCCTCCGGGCTCCGGCTCACTCCGTGTCCGCTGCGCTTCGGCATCCTTGCCTCCGCTTGCTTCCACAGGCCGTCTCGAGGGGATGGGCAGCCCCTCGCTGAGTCCCTTGCCGCGGGCAAGGACCGAGCAAGCCCGTGCCCTTCACGGTCGTTGGGCTTTCAGACCCTCTACGCCGCCCGCGAGGCGAGCCGCACCTCGGCTGCGGCTCCGCCGAGCAAGACCCGCCGGGGGCATGGACGCCCCGGCGGGTCTCCTGATGGAGGCGAGGGGAGTCGAACCCCTGTCCCGTGATGTTTCCGCGCGAACGTCTACGTGTGTA
>JBJTPA010000140.1:0-7391 GCA_046074885.1 Planctomycetaceae bacterium | reverse complement strand
TGCCGATGCGATCGGCCGCCGCGAGCGACACGACACCACCCGCGAGCGTGAGGTTGCCGGCCAGCGTGCCGGCGAGCGTCGTATTGCCGGCCGACGACGTGGCGGTGCCGGCGCCGAGGTTGGCCGCCACGGTGCCTCCGCCGAGCGAGTAGGTGGCGGCGGTGAGAGTGCCCGAGCCGCCGAGCGAGCCGCCGGTGATCGCGAACGAGCCGACCGTGTCGTTGAACGCACCGAGGCCGAGCGAGCCGGAATTGATCGTGACGGTCGAGGACGAGGCAATCCGGTCGGCGGAGCCAAGTGTCACGGTGCCGCCGGCGAGCGTGAGGTTGCCCGCGAGCGTGCCGGCGAGCGTCGTGTTGCCGGCGGACGACGTGGCCGCCCCGGGGCCGAGGTTGCCCGCCACGGTACCTCCGCCGAGCGAGTAGGTCGCGGCCGTGAGCGTGCCCGAGCCGGCGAGCGTGCCCGCGGTGATCGCGAACGAACCGACCGTGTCGGCGTTCGACCCGAGGTCGAGAGTGCCGCCGCCGACCGTGACGGAACCCGTGTCGGCGAGGAGGTTCGCGTTGCCGAGCACGAGCGCACCGCCCGAGATCGTGACGTTCGGCGCGGATACGGCGCCGGTGAGCGTGGCCGTGCCGGAATCGGTCTTGAGGAGACTGCCCGTGCCGGTGACGACGCCGAGCGACGTGGCCGCGGCGCCGGCAAGGGTGAGGGCCTTGCCGGCCGTGTCGATCGTGCCGGAGAACGTGAGGGATGCCCCGTTGGCCGTGAGCGACGCGGGGGCCCCGAGCGTCACGTTGGCGGAGATGGTTTGGCCGGAGGCCGAGTCGTTCGTGATCCCGCCTGCGCCGAGCGCGAGCGGATTGCCGGCGACGGTGTAGCTCCCCGAGGCGCTGCCGGTGAACGAGAGGCTCGTCACGGTCCCGAGCAGGTTCGGGCCGGTGCCGGACAGGAGGTCGTTGGTCGAGAGG
Organism: Planctomycetaceae bacterium; assembly: GCA_046074885.1. Lineage (GTDB taxonomy): Bacteria > Planctomycetota > Planctomycetia > Pirellulales > UBA1268 > QWPN01. Next base: position 6,420 of record JBJTPA010000140.1, on the reverse strand, counting down.
CCGCCCGCCCCGGCGAACGCGATCGCCGCGTCGCCCTCGGGCGTGTCGGCCTCGGCCCAGTTGGACGTGCCGCTCCACAGGCCGGCGCCGGCGATCCACGTGCAGGAGATCAGCGGCGTGTGCGTGTAGACGAGGTCGAGGCTCGTGCCCGTGGAGAGGATCGCAAAGCCGCCGAGCGCCGGGTTGTAGCCGCGGAAGCCGCCGGTGCCGTTCGCCGAGCCGGTGTTGATCGTGTACCAGTCGCCGGTGGCGCCGGAGATGCTCGAGAACAGGCCGATCGTGTAGGTGCCGGTGGTCGTGAACGAGAAGTTCGGCGCGGTGCCGCTCACGTCGGGGTTGATCGAGGCGAGCGACCAGAGGTTGACGTTGAACTTGCTCGACGGGTTCGCGGTGATCGTGAGCGTGCCGCCGCTGACCAGGTCCCAGCCGTTGCCGGCGCCGAGCGTGGCGTCGTACAGCTGCCAGTTGTAGTTGCCGCCGCCGGCCCAGGTCATGTTGCCCGTCGTGAGCAGGCCGGGGCTGTTGCCGGGGGAGAGCGTGGCCCCCGAGTCGATCGTCACGGCACCCACGGTGCCCGAGCCGGCGAGCGTGCCGCCGCTCGACACGGACACCGTGCCGCCGAGGCTGCCGTTGGCCACGAGCGAGCCGCCGGAGATGGTCGTCGTGCCGGCGTAGCCGCCGCTCGAGCCCGTGAGCGTGAGGCCGCCGGCGCCCGCCTTCGTGAAGCCGCCTGCGCCGCTGAAGGGCAGGGCCGCGGTGCCGCTCGTCGCCTGGTTCACCGTGAGCGTGCCGGCCGAAAGGTTCAGGGCCCCGCCCGAGCCGGCGAGGCCCGTGACGGCGGTGTTGGCCCCGATCGACACGGTGCCCGTGTTCACCGTGAGCGCGCCGAAACTGTTGCCGGCGTTCGTGAGCGCGAGCGTGGCGGCGCCGGCCTTCGTGAGGTTGCCGTTGGTGACGGCGCCCGAGAACGTCGTGGAGACGACCGTCGTGAGCCCGCGGGTGCCGCTTCCGAGATTGACGGTACCGGAGAAGTTCAATGCCCCGGTTCCGGTGGCGTCGCCGAACGCCACGTCGCCGCCGAAGACGACGTTGTTGGAGAACGACCGGGCGGTCGCTCCGTCGGACGCGAGCGTGCCGCTGTTGAGGGCGAGCGTGCTCGTGCTGAACGCCGCATTGTCGCCGGCCCGGAGGATGCCGGCGGAGAGCCGCGTGGTGCCGGTGTAGGTGTTGGCCGCGGAGAGCGTCAGGGCCCCCGGGCCGGAGCCGGAGAGCGTGAGCGTGCGGCTGACGCCGGTGACCGTGGCGCTGATCGTGATGGCGCCGCTGTTGTCGATGAGGACGACGTTGTCGGCCGTGCCCCCGAGGTCCACGTCCATCGGGCCGGAACTCGAAACATTGCTCGCGAGTGTCAGCGAGCCGGTGCCAGAATTCCGGAAGATGACGTTGTTGACCGCGTTGATCGTCGTTCCCGTGAGCCGCAGAACCCCTGCGGTTGCACCGCTGCTGCCGATCGAAAATGTCTTCTGTGACCCCGATACGACGAACGCCTGGATCGCATACGGCGTTCCGATGCTGCTGAACGCAAGTCCCCTCGTGGTCGCCGTTCCGAGGCCATCGAACACCGCGACGTCGCTGCTCGTCGGCAACGCGTTGCCGACCCAATTCGTGGTCGTCGCCCAGCCAGTGTTGGCGTTGGCGCCCCAGGTTCGGTCTGCGGCGAGAGTTCGATCGGAGAACGCAACGGAGAGCAGTGCCGCGAGCGTGGCCAGAACGACGCCGACTCGGCGCACCCGCGAACGCGTCGTGCCGCAGGACGTTGCGTTCACGCCGCCGAGTTCCAAGGGAGTCGGCACGGAGGGCGACCCGCGACGGTCGGGATCATGGGGCGGGCGGATGAGCTTTTGAGGGGCGGCGCGGCAGAAAACCGCGGGCATTTGGCGAGGTGACGGTGGGCGCCGGGTCGGCGACGGCGGCGGTTGTCCGCGCGAACGCATGCGCGATGCCCTCCTCCATGGACGATGCAACCACCCGCACGGGTGATCCCCGCCCGCGAAAGGGTAACAATCGCCTCCGGCCTGTCCAGAAGTCGCAGCCTTGGCTTCCGGGTGGCCGCTTGCAGCCTGGTGCGAGGGCGAAAAACGTGCAGCGGGGCGAGGTGCCTGCGGCGGCAGGGCGGCCGGCAGTTATTTTCTCGGGTTGAAAGCCCGCGCGAGGGGTCGCCGTCGTCGCCCACGGTGACCGAGAACCGGGCAACGGCGGGGCGGAACTGCCAGGAAGCGGGTCGCGCCGGCGGAAGGCGGCACCGTTGTTGCCGCGGTGGAAAACGTGTCGGCTCGGATGGTCCCGGCGCGGCTGGATGCCGTGTCCGGGAGTCGGTCGAGTCCCGTCGCTCGCGCTCCGGGCTTCCTGCAGCGCGTGCACGCGTCGGTGCTCGAGGCTGCGGGAGTCGCGTGGGGTATGCTGACGATCGACGGTCCATGGTTTACCGCCGGAGCGATGCGATGGGCTCACCGCTGACAATGCCCAGGCGCGACTTTCTCGCCGGAGCGGCAGTCGCCGCCGGCGGGCTCGCCCTGCCGGCCCTCGGCGCCGGTCGCGACCGTGCCGACCTCGGCCGCGCCCGCACCGTCTCCATCTTCCACACCACCGACCTCCACGGCCGGATCCTGCCCACGAGCACCTACGAGGGGCTCGACGACGTCGGCGGCCTCGCGAGGTGCGCCACCTGCATCCGCCAGTGGCGGAAGGAGTCGCCCCACTCGCTCACCGTCGACGTCGGCGACCTGTGGCAGGGCACCGCGGCGAGCCTGCACCGCGACGGCAGGGTGATGGTCGAGCTGCTCAACCGGCTCGGCTACGACGCCTGGACGCTCGGCAACCACGACCTCGACTGGGGGCCGGAGGTGATCGACGCGAACCTCGCGCTCTCCGCGCCGCCGGTGCTCACGGCCAACATCGCCCGGGGCCGCGAGCGATCCGGCGGCTTCTCCGGGGGGTGGGGCAAGGTGCGGCCGTGGATGGTGAAGGAGGTGGGCGGATTCCGCATCGGCCTCGTGGGCCTGATCACGCCGGGCCTGCCCTACTGGCTCGCCCCCGAGACGCTCGCCGGCACCGAGGCGACCGATCCCCTCGAGGGCCTGACGCGGTCGCTCGCCGAGATCGAGGCCGAGAAGTGCGACGCGGTGGTCGTGCTCGGCCACATGGGCTGGCGGTTCGAGGACGACTACGCCAACCCCGTGCGCGAGCTGACGCGGGCGGCCGACAAGCGGGTGGACATCTACCTCGCCGGCCACTCCCACCAGAACCAGCCGCTGTGGACGCTGCACGACGTGGTCTGCACGCAGGCGAGCTACCACGGCATCCACTGCGGCCGCGTGGACCTGACGTTCGACCTCGAGTCGCGGAAACTCGTGGACCGGAAGGCCTTCACCGTGCTCATGGACGACCGCTTCGCGCTCGACCCGCTCGTGATGGAGCTCGCGAAGGCCGATCTCGACGCGGCCGACGCGCAGCTCGCCCGAGAGGTCTGCACCGTGAAGGCGCCGATCGCCGGCGTGGGCCGCGGCAGCCCGCTCGTGCGGCTGTTCTGCGAGTGCTTCGCCGCGGCGCTCGCCAGGCAGGGGACGAAGGTGGACGGGGTGTTCCACGGCACGTTCGAGACCGGCGACCTCAAGCCGGGGAAGCTCACGGTGGCCGACTGCTGGACGCTCATCCCCTACGAAAACCTGCTCTGCACCGCGGAGGTGACGGTGGCGGACCTCGTGCGGATCCTCGACGAGGATGCGGGCGTGAAGAAGTCGGACCGCACGCTGTGGCCGCTCGAGGTGGTCCGTGCCAAAGACGGCCGCCCCGAGCGGATCCTGCGCGACGGCCGCGAGATCGACCGCGACCGCCGCCTCACGATCGCCTTCAACAGTTACGACGCCCAGTCGGGCGGCCGCCGCCACCTCCGGATGCGCGACATCCTGGCCGCCCCGGGAGCCAACCGGCGGACCACGCGGATCGACACCCGCACGGCCCTCGTCGACGGCCTCCTCGACCGCGGCGAGATCGGCTGACGCATCGGCGCTCGCTCAGCGCCCGAGCGAAAGGAGCACCCGCACCACCTCGGCCAGCGCCCGGGCCAGCGGCGAGTCGGTGCCCAGTTCCTGTCCCAGCCGCACGAGCACGAGCGCCTGGATGATGCCGTTCCAGTGCGAGGCTTTCATGTCGCCCTCCATGACGACGTGATGACGTTCGCAGGCTCGGCGCGGGAGGGCGGTGCCACCCCCGGCCGACAGGTCATGCTTGGCGGCGGGGGGTGCCGGGGCAACCGCCGGCGGCCCGGCCCGGGCGTCGCCGCCGGCGGTCGCACCGGACACCTGGGCGTTGTGCAGGGTCGCCTCGACCGGCCGCTCTTGGTCAGCCCCCGCCATGCCGATACCCTTGATCGTCCCGGCCGGGGCAGCGCCGGGATCCGGAGTCACAACGTCATGGCCGGCATTCCGCGAACCCATGTGAGCCGCCGCGCGGCACGGGGCCGCCGGGCCCGGGCCACGTTCGAGCGGCTCGAGTCCCGCGCCCTGCTCGCCGTCGCGCCGCTGCCGGCCGTGTCGATCGCCGACGCGAGCGTGACGGAAGGCAACTCCGGCACGCGGACGATCGCCTTCACCGTGGGTCTCTCGGCGCCGGCGAAGTCGCCGGCCATGGTCCGCTTCGCCACGAGCAACGGCACGGCCACGACCGCGGGGGGCGACTACGTCGCGAAGTCCGGCTGGGCGACGATCGGGGTCGGCAAGTCGCAGGCCACGGTCACCGTGACGGTGAGGGGCGACACCGTCGTCGAGGCCGACGAGACCTTCCGCGTGACGCTCTCGAGCCCGATCGGCTGCACGCTCGGACAGGCGACGGCGACGGGCACGATCCTCAACGACGACGCGCCGCCGACGTCGCCGGGCCCCGGCTCGTGGACGATCCTCGTCTACATGACCGGCGAGAATCTCAACTCCTACGCGCGGGCCGACATCAACGAGATGGAGAAGGCGCTCGCCGGGATGCCCGCTGGCGTGCGGTTCGTCGTGTCGTGGGACCAGCCGAAGCTCGGCGTAGGCACCGCCTACGCGACCGGCGGCGGCACGCAGGCCGCCTGGCGGACGTACGGCCGGTCGGTGTTGACAGCCGACACGACCTCGACGATCGCATCGACGTTCGACCTCTCGCCCGGCGAGCGGAACACGGGCGACCCGGCGACGCTCGTGGACTTCGTGACGTGGGGCATCGCCCAGGCGCCGGCGGACCACTACGTGCTGCAGATGTGGGGCCACGGCGGCGGGCTCGACGGCTCGCAGTTCGACAGCGAGTCGGGCGGCGACGCGCTGACGATCCCCGAGATGGCTGCGGCACTGGGTGCCCCGGGAGTGCCGGCGTTCGACGTCGTCTCCTACGACAACTGCCTCATGGCGATGGCCGAGATCGGCGCGGCGATCGCGCCGAAGCCGGGCGGCGTCTATGTCGCGTCGGAGGAGGTCATCAACGGACCCGGCCAGGACTACACCACGGCGTTCTCGGCCCTCAAGGTGGCCGATCCGGGGCAGGTGACGGCCGCGCAGGTCGCGGCCGGCATGGTGACGAGCTACGGCACGCAGTACCTCAACGACTGGGGCCAGTGCGACACGTTCTCCGCGACCTCGGCGGCGGGCTACGCGAGCTTCACGGCGGCGATCCGGGACTTCGTGACGGCGTCGGCCGCGCTCGCCTCCGGCGACCGGGCCGCCGTCCGCGCCGCGGCCGATGGCAGCATCGCGTACGACGTGTCGTCGTTCGTCGATGTCGGCAGTTTCATGGGCCGCGTGGCGGCCACGGCGAGCCTGCCGGCCGCCCTGCGGACGGCCGCCTCGGGCGTGACGAGCGCACTCGCATCGCTTGTCACCTCGAAGACCGCCGACCAGCGGGGCAGCAGCGGCCTCTCGATCTACCTGCCGACGTGGGCGGACGACCCCTCCCTCGCGACCTACGCGACCGACGCGGCCGCCTTCTGCGCGGCGACCGGCTGGAACTCGTTCGCGACGTGGCTCGCGACCGGCACGCGGTCGGCCGCGGCTCCCACGGCGGGCCTGGCCCCGACGAAGGCGCGTCACGGCGATCCCGCGATCTCCGCGGCGGCCTTCGCGGCGCTCGCCTCCGGCGAGACGCACGCGCCGTCGCCGCGCCGCGGCGCGGCCCGTCGCGCCGGCTGAGCCGGGGCTCACGCGCCCACCCGTGGTCCGGTCGCCTCGCGACCGGATTTCGCTGTCGATCCACGGGCCGGATTCCAGTCGCGAGGCGACCGGGCCACGAGACAAACGGATCGTGGTGATCGCGTCAGCGCGGGGTTCACGTGGGAACCGCATCAGCCCGGCTGCCGCCGCCCGCTCCGCCGGGCCCTGCCGGCGGAGGGCGGCG
>JBJTPA010000139.1:0-7754 GCA_046074885.1 Planctomycetaceae bacterium | reverse complement strand
GTTCCTGGGCCACAACGTGCTCGGGCTCGCCGTCTGCGATCCCGCCACGGGCGGCTGCTGCGACGGGCTGCTCGAGGACCGGGTCAACGAGAACCGCGGCGCGGAGTCCACGATCGCGTGGCTCTCGGCCCTCGTCGAGATGCGGCTCCTCGAGCGGCTGACCGGCGGCGGCCGCCGCGGCCGCGCGGGCGGCGTCGGCCAGGCCGCCCGCGCCCCGGACGGCCCCTGAACGCTCCCCCGCCCCGATGCACGTCACCCGCACCGGCGTCCTGCTCCGTCCGAACAGCGCGCGGGTGCTCTTCCGCCCGTTCGAGCCGCCGAGCCCGCAGCGGGCGCTGAAGATCATCGGCCGCGTCATGGAGTTGTCCGACGCGGCGGTCGCGGACCTGCTCGGCGAGGTGCTCGCCGAGTTCCACGGCCGGCACCAGCGGCTCCTCCACTTCTTCCAGGAGCGCTACGAGGCGGTCCGGCAGCACGTCCTCACCGACCGGCCGCTCTCCGAGTCGCGCCGGCTCCTCGTCGGCTCCTACTTCACCCAGGAATACGCCCTCGAGAGCGCCGCGCTCTTCAACCCGTCGCTCGTCTGGCATCCCGACCAGCAGGGGCTGTCCCCGGGCGCGCGGCGGTTCATCGTGAGCCTGCGGGCCACCGGCGAGGGGCACGTGTCGAGCGTGGGCTTCCGCACGGGCGTCGTGGACGCGGCCGGCGGGATCACCATCGCGAAGCCCACCGGCTTCGTCACGGCCCCCCGCGTGGTCGCGAGCAGCCGCTACGACAAGGCCCTGTTCCTGCGGAAGCTCGCCGAGCTTGGCGTCGTGGACGGCTTCGTGGACCCGGTGTTCGCCGAGCTGGGCGACGGCTTCACGTTCGGCGAGCTCGAGGCGGCGATCGCCCGCACGTCGCGGGAGCAGCGGGCGCGGCGCCGGGAGTGGGAGCCGGTCTCGGGGGCGATCATGGCGCTGGCCCGGGCCAACTACGAGATCGAGTGCGACCCCGCCTCCGACATCTCCGAGCGGGTGATCTTCCCCTACTCGCCGGCCGAGACCAACGGCATCGAGGACGCCCGGTTCGTGCGGTTCGTGGAGGACGACGGCAGCGTCCGCTACCGCGCCACCTACACCGCGTTCGACGGCAGCGTGTCGCTGCCGCAGTTCGTCGAGACCGAGGACTTCGTCCGCTTCCGGGTGAGCACGCTCAACGGCCCGGAGATCGCCAACAAGGGGATGGCCCTGTTCCCGCGGCGGATCCACGGGGCTTACGCCATGCTCTCGCGGCAGGACGGCGAGAACATCCACGTCATGGAGTCGGACCTGCTCCACTTCTGGCACTCGAAGCGGCTCGTGCTCCGGCCGACGCACCCCTGGGAGTTCGTGCAGATCGGCAACTGCGGCTCGCCGATCGAGACGCCGGCAGGCTGGCTCGTGCTCACCCACGGCGTGGGCCCGATGCGGAAGTACGCGATCGGCGCGGTGCTCCTCGACCTCGACGACCCCACGAGGGTGCTCGGCCGGCTCCGCGTGCCGCTGCTCTCCCCCGACGAGAACGAGCGGGCCGGCTACGTGCCCAACGTCGTCTACAGCTGCGGCGCCGCGATCCACGACGGCCTGCTGGTGATCCCCTACTCGATGAGCGACTACGCCACGTCGTTCGCCACGGTTCCGCTGGCCGACGTGCTCGGTGCCCTCGCGGCGGAGTGAAGCCGCGCTTTGTGATCGAGGTCGCCTCGCGACTGGATTTCGCCCACACGTGGTCCAGTCGCCTCGCGACTGGATTTCGGCCACACGTGGTCCAGTCGCCTCGCGACTGGATTTCGCCCACACGTGGTCCAGTCGCCTCGCGACTGGATTTCGCCCGTGGATCAGCGCGGCAATCCGGTTGCGAGGCAACCGGATCACGGGTTGCGCCTACAAGGAGGTCGGCTGCGTGGCGGGTGTCGACGGGGGCGGGGCGAAGCCGCGCTTCCGCATGAGGGCGTCGATCGACGGGTCGCGGTCGCGGAAGCCGCGATAGCCATCGGCCGGATCGACCGTGTTGCCTGCCGAGAAGACGCGGTCGCGGAGCCGGGCCGCGAGGGCCTCGTCCCAGGGGCCGCCCGCCTCGGCGAACGCCTCCCAGGCGTCGGCCGTGATCACGTCGGCCCAGAGGTAGCTGTAGTAGCCGGCCGAGTAGCCGTCGTCGCCGAAGACGTGGGTGAAGTGGGGGATCCGGTGCCGCATCACGATCTCCCGCGGCATGCCCAGGGCCGCGAGCGTGTCGCGCTCGAAGGCCCGCGTGTCGATCGGCGTCGATCCGGCGAGGTGCAGCCGCATGTCCACGATCGCGCTCGCCAGGAACTCGACCGTGCGGAAGCTGCCGTTGAACCGGCTCGCCCGCTCGATCCGCGCCACGAGGTCCGCCGGGATCGGCTTCCCGGTCGCGTGGTGCACCGCAAACCGCTCCAGCACCTCGGGCGTCGAGAGCCAGTGCTCGAGGACCTGCGAGGGGAACTCGACGTAGTCGCGGGCCACGTTCGTGCCGCCGAGCGAGAGATATGTCACGGCCGAGCAGAGGCCGTGGAGGGCGTGGCCGAACTCGTGGAACAGCGTCGCGGCGTCGTCCCACGAGAGGAGCGCGGGCTCGCCGGCCGCGGGCTTCGCGAAGTTGCAGTTGTTCGACACGATCGGCAGCACGGAGCCGTCGAGCCGCTCCTGGCCGCGGTAGTCGCTCATCCACGCGCCCGACCGTTTGCCCGTGCGGGCGAAGGGGTCGAAGTACCAGAGGCCGACGGCGCGGCCGTCGAGGCTCACCACCTCCCACACGCGGATGTCGGGATGGTGCACGGGCACGGCGCCGCGCGCCGCCTCGCGGAACCGCAGGCCGAAGAGTTTCTCGGCGACGAAAAACATCCCCTCGCGGAGCTTCTCGAGCTGCAGGTAGGGCACGATCTCGGCCTCGTCGAGGTCGAACTTCGCGAGGCGGACCTTTTCCGCGTAGTGCCGGTAGTCCCACGGCTCGATGCGGATGCCCGCCTGCTCCGCGTCGGCGAGGGCCTGCATGTCGGCCACCTCCTCGCGGACCCGGGCCACCGCCGGCGTCCACACGGCCTCCATGAGCGCGGCCGCGCGGTCGGGGGTCTTCGCCATCGAGTCCTCGAGCCGCCAGTGGGCGTGGGTCGGGAAGCCGAGGATGCTCGCCCGCTTCGCCCGCAGCGCGAGGATCCGCGCGGCCGTGGCGTTGGTGTCGGTCTCGCCGCCGCCGTCGCCGCGGCCCACGAACATCCGCCACACCCTCTCCCGCAGCCCGCGACGGGCGGAGTGGACGAGGAACGGCTCAACGGCGGACCGCGTGTTGGGGATCGCCCACGCGCCGGGCCGCCCCCGGGCCGCGGCCGCCTCCGCCGCGGCGTCGCGGACGCTCGGCGGCAGGCCGGCGAGGTCAGCCTCGGCCTCGATGAACACCGCCTGCGACTCCTCGTCGGCGAGCACCCGCTGCGTGAACGACGTGAACAGTTCCGCGAGCTCTTGGTTGACCTCCGCGAGTTCCCGCTTCGCCGCGTCGTCGAGAGCCGCGCCGTGGCGGGCCATCGTCGTGTGGTGCAGCCACGCGAGCCGCTTCTGCTCGGCGTCGAGCGGCTCGCCCGCCCGGTTCTCGTGGACGGCCTTCACCCGCGCGAAGAGTTTTCCGTCGGTCACGATCCGGTCGCGGTGGGCGGCGAGCGGCGGCTCGAGCCGCCGCTCGACCTCCTGCATCGCCGCGTCGCTCCGCGCCGACGTGAACACGCCGTAGACCGCGGCCACGCGGTCGAGCGTGCGTCCCGACCGCTCGAGGGCCGCGAGCGTGTTGGCGAACGTGGGCGCCGCGGCATCGCCGGTGATCGCCTCGACCGCGCGGACCTGCTCGGCCATCGCGACCTCGAAGGCCGGCTCGAAGTCCGGGGGGTCCACGCGGTCGAACGGCGGCACGCCGCCGCAGGGGCCGGTCCACGGCGCGAGCAGCGGGTTCGACGTGGCTGGGGCGGCCATAACGGCTCCGGGAAGGGCGAGCAGCACGAGGGCGGCGAACATGCGGGAGAGAGTCTTATACCGCTCCCGCTCGCTGCGCAGGCATCCCTGAGGCTCGGGGCTGCCCACACCCTCTCGCCGGACGTTCGCTTCGCTTCGCCAGCCCGCTCGAGGGCATGGGCAACCCCTCGCTGGTTTCCCGTTCCCGAAGAAGGAGGCAGGCTCGAGGCTCATGTGAGAGCCGATTCACTTCTGCCGCTGGAATGCGAGCGGCTTGGCCCCCGGGGGGCCGCCGGCGAGCGTGAACTCGAAGGCGTCGGGGCCCTGCGAGGCCACCGTGCCCCCCATCGTGCCCGCCTTCTCGCTCACCAGCGCGATCGCGTCGTGCGACGTCTCGATCGTGCCGGTGATCTCGACCGCGGGCTGGCCCCTGGGCGTGGCCTTCCACGCGAAGGTCGAGTCGTCCTTGATGGTGAGCGTCACGGCGTCGTCGCCGGCCTTGGCCTGCCACGTGCCCACGAGGTCGGTCTCGGGGCCGGCGGCCGCCGGCCCCGCGGCCGGCGCCGGCTCCGTGGCCGGCTGCGGCTCGAGGGCCGCGAGCAACTGCTTCGCGACCACGTCACCCGGCTGCTTCGCCACCACGACCCGCAGCGCGTCGGCCGCCATGTCGGTGTGGCCGCCCACGAGGTAGTGGTAGGCGAGCACGAACCACGCCGCCGCATCGGTGGGATGCGCCTGGCAGAACTCCTCGAGCTTGCGGAGCTGGAGCGTGTAGGCGTCCACCGAGCCGTAGAGCCCGCTCAGCGTGGTCCAGTCCATGCCCGGGGCCGAGGCCAGGACGGCGTTGAGCGTGGCGGCGGCCTCGGGGTAGCGGGCCAGGGCGAAGAGCGCGAGCGCCCGCACCTCGTGGACGATCGGGTCCTTGGGCCCGAGCTTCACCGCCTTGTCGCAGCCCGCGAGCGCCGCCGTGTAGTCGCCGGCCTTGAACCGGGCGAGCGCCTCGTCGAAGGCCCGTTCCGCCTCGGTGACGCTGTCGGCGGGCGCCGCGGCCTCGGCCGGCGCGGCCGCATCGGTCGCGTAGGTCGTCACCGCGACGGGCTGCGCGTAGTCGTAGGGCGACGCCGCCACGACGGCCGCGGGCACCGACGTGTAGTAGGGATTGGCATACGCGGTGCTGTAGCCCCAGGCGCCGTAGCCGAGCCCCCAGTTGGCGACCGTCGAGGCGAGGCCCCACGTCGCGGCGCCGATCGCGAAAGGCGCCCACCATCCGCCGCCCCAGCAGCCGTTGTACCAGCCGTAGTGCGGGTTCACGCAGCCGCCGTGCCACGCGTTGCCCCAGCCGCCGCCGGAGCCCGGATAGCCCCAGCCGCCGTAACCGCCGTGGCCGCTCGCCCACCCGGCGCCGCCCCACGGGCGGTTCACGTTCACGTTGTTGATCGTGTTGTTCCAGTTGCCGCTGTTGATGTTGCCCGAGTTCCACAGGTTGTTGCCGTCGCCGATGCCGGGACGGCTGCCACCGATGCCGGGGCGATTGCCGCCGGGCAGGGTGCCCGGCACCGTCGTCGGCCGCTGCACGCTGCCGAGGCCCGGACGGTTGCCGCCCGGACCGCCGCCGAGGCCGGGCTGCGGCGCGGGCCGCGTCGTCGGGCCGGCGATGCCGCCCGGACGTCCGCCTCCGACCTGTCCCGGCAGCGCGAGGCCAGGCGTCGGCGCCGGCCGCGTCGCTGCGCCGGGGCGCAGCGAGCCGATGCCCGGCCGCGGGGCGGTCGAGGGGAGCGCGGGCCGCGCACCGGCGGTCGGCAGCGAGGGCCGCGCCGTCGCCGTGGGCATCGCGGGAGGCTGCGCGTTGCCGAGGCTCGGCCGTTGCGTCGGCTGCGGCCGAGCGACGTTCGGCATGCTCGGCCGGGCCGTCGGCATCTGGGGCCGGGCGGCGGGCATGCTCGGCCGGGCCGCGGGCGCGCTCGGACGAGCGGCCGGCATCGCGGGCCGCGACATGCCGCCGGCCGGCCGCGCCATGGCACCGGCCGGGTGGCCGCCGCCGCCCCGGCCACCGCCCGGCCGCGCGTGCGCCGCCTCGGGCACGAGGCCCGCGATCACCACCGCACTGACGGCGAGCCGGGAGAGCGTCGTCACTTCTTCACTCCGGGGGCGGGGGGACGGCGGGAGATCGTGACCTCGAAGTCGGGCTCCTCGACGCCGCCGACGATGCGGTCGGTCGCCCGCACGACGAAGTGGTTCGCATCCTTGGGGGCGATCGTCATGGTCGCGGAGCCGGTCGTGCCGTCGGGCATCGTGGCCTCCGACTTCACCGCCCAGCCCTCGGCGACCGCGTCCCACTCGCCGACGCTGAAGCCGCCGTCGGAGTCGAAAGTCCACGACCGCAGCCGGCCGTTCACCGGGTCCCAGCCGATCCGCTGCGTGCTCGTCGAGACGGCGCCGTCGGCCCCGGTCATCGTGTAGTCGCCCAGCAGGAAGTTGCCGTCCTCGCTCCAGCGGAACGCGATCGCCGTGCGGCCCTCGGGGCTCTCGTCGAGCCACTCGCCCACCAGCCACGCGGCCGACTGCAGGATCTCCCTCGGCGTCGGCAGGGGCTCGTCGGCGAACTCGTGGTAGGAGGCGATGGGCCAGCGGTCGCCCTGCCTGGAGCGGACCGCCACGTAGTGCACCTGCGCGACCGCGTCGCCCGCGGCCGCCGTGATCCGTCGCTCGCCCTCCTCGACGACGAGCCCGTCGCCGACCGGCCGCGCCGACGTGGGCTGCATCTCCATGCTGGCCTTGGGGAACTTCGCGAAGAACGCCTTGAAGAGGTCGGTGATCGCCTGTCGCCCGGCGTGCACGTTGCCCCGCTCGTCCACGAGTTCCCCGCCCTCGAGGAACATGCCGCCGAGCGCGGCGGCGTCGCCGGCGTTGAACGCCTTCTGCGTCGCCTCGGCCTCGCGGGTCACCGCCTCCTCGAGCGCCGTGAGGGCGGGCGCGGATGCGGCGGTGGCCGCCTTCGCGGGGGCGGTCGCCGCGGGCTGCAGCGCCCGGGCCGTGCCACCGGCCGCGATCGCGACCGCCGCAGCCGCGCCGAGCGGGAGGATGTGCAGGCGAAGGAATGTCATGCCGTGGGTCCCCGGGGAACGTGAGTCTCGCAGCGGGATTGTTGCGGCGTGTTCCGTGCGGCACAAGCGGCGGGTCGCCTTCCGCGTCGAATCAATCCCCGCCCGCCGCCGCGGCCGCGATATGCTCACCGCGACAGGATTTCCGTCAGCATTTCCGCTGTCGCCATGCTGCAATACCTCATCCGTCACGGCGAGAGCGTCTCCAACGCATCAGGCCGCGTGCAGGGGCAGGAGGACGTCGCGCTCTCGGAACTCGGCCTCAGGCAGGCCGAGGCCGTGGCGGCGTGGAGCAGCGGCCGCGACGGGCCCGGGGCCGCCGGCGTGGATGAGATCTGGTCGAGCCCGCTCGCCCGCGCGCGGGAGACCGCGGAGCGGATCGCGGCCGCCCTCGGCCGCCCGCTGCGGCTCGACGACGCGCTCCGCGAGCTCCACGCGGGCATCTTCCAGGGGCACCTCTGGGCCGACCTCGAGGTGCGGTTTCCGGAGGAGGTGGCCCGCTGGCGGAGCGGCGACGCCGACTACGCGATCCCCGGCGGCGAATCCCGTAGCCAGCTGGCGGCCCGCGGTCGCGCCGCGTTGGAGGAACTCGCCGGACGGGATGTCCGCGGCATGATCGTGGTCGCCCACGGCGGGATCCTGACCGCGGCGCTGGGGAGCATGCTCGGCCGGG
>JBJTPA010000138.1:0-7257 GCA_046074885.1 Planctomycetaceae bacterium | reverse complement strand
CGAAACTGTAATTGATTGGCACCAACATGACCTGCATCAGTCCATTTATAAATGTCCGGTGTGCTACACGAAACGACTCGTCACCACGTTGCACCAAATCACCAGCAACCGGCACCACTGGCACGGACTCCCGCCAGTCTTCGCCGGCGTCGCCGATAACCACGAAATGAATTTCCATCACACATCCTCCTGTATCTCGCAAACCGTAATCTGTGTTAGTCCTGTGCCGCTGTACCACCGTTTCCGCACCGTCAGCATCGCAACCTGCCGAACGACTTCGAGATGTCGCGGATGATGATGCTCATGCGATCGCTCCTGCCGCGGACGCCGGCGCGTCACCGTCCTCCCGCACCGCCGCGAGTTCCCGCGACTCGGCGGCGAGCCGCCGCTCGACCAGGAACTTCGCCACGAGCGTCACGAGGGCGAGGCCCGCCAGCACGCTGGCCACGGCCATCGACGCCGGCTGGCGGTATTCCTGGAACAGTTTCTCGACCCGCAACGGCATCGTGTCGGTCGCGCCCGCGATGTGGCCGCTGACGACGTACACCGCCCCGAACTCCCCCAGGGCGCGGGCGTTGGCCAACACGACCCCGTGCAGGAGCGCCCAGCGGACGTTGGGCAGCGTGACCCGTGTGAACACCTGCCAGCCGCTGGCCCCCAGGCTCACGGCGGCCATCTCCTCATCCGGTCCGATCGCCTCCATCACCGGAATGAGTTCGCGGACGACGAGCGGCAGCGTCACGAACGTGGTGGCGAGCACGAGGCCCGGCCAGGAGAAGATCACCTTCCAGCCGAGGTCGGCAAGCGTGGGCCCGAGCAGCCCCTGGCGGCCGAAGATGAGGACGAGCGCCAGCCCCGCGACGACCGGCGACACGGCGAAGGGCACGTCGAAGAACGAGATCAGGAGCGACCGCCCCGGGAAGCGGAACCGGGCCACGAGCCAGGCCGCCGCCACGCCGAACACCGTGTTGAAGGCGACGGCCACGGGTGCCACCGTGAGCGACAGCCAGATCGCGTGCCGCGTGTCCGGGTCCGCCGCGAGGGCCCTCCACCAGGCGGCGACGCCGGGCGCGAACGCCTCGGCGAACACGGCCACGAGCGGCACGACGATGAGCAGCCCAACGATCGCCGTCGCGGCCGTGGCGAGCAGGATCTCGATCCGCGTCGAGCGTTGCAGCGGGTTCGTGCGGGCTGCGGCCATGGGGCGGATCCTCACTGGGCGGCGCGGGCGAGCCGCTGCTGCAGGACGTTGACGAGCACGAGCAGGCCGAGCGACATCGCGAGCAGCACGACGGCGATCGCCGTGGCCTCGGCGTAGGCGAATTCCTCGAGGCGGGCCACGACGAGCACGGGGGCGATCTCGGTCTTGAAGGGCATGTTGCCGGAGATGAAGACCACCGATCCGTACTCGCCGAGCGCCCGGGCGAGCGACAGGGCGAAGCCGGTGGCCACGGCCGGCAGGATCGCGGGCAGCACGACCCGCAGGAACGCCTGCAGGCGGCCGGCGCCGAGGATCCGCGCCGCCTCCTCGGTGTCGCGGTCGAGGCTCTCGATCACCGGCTGCACCACGCGGACGGCGAAGGGAAAACTCACGAACACGAGCACGAGCACGATGCCGAGGAACGAGTAGGCCCCATGGATGCCGGCGGGCACGAGCCACCGCCCCAGCCAGCCCTTCTCCACGTAGAGCGCCGAGTAGACGAGGCCGGCCACCGCGGTGGGCAGCGCGAGCGGCACGTCGACGAGGGCGTCGAGAATCCGGCGGCCGGGAAACTCGACCCGCGCGAGCACCCAGGCCACGAGCCCACCGAGCACGGCGCTGGAGACGGCCGCGATCAGCGCGGCTCCCAGCGACACGGCGTAGGCGGCCCGCGCCCGCGGCGTCCAGGCCGCAGCGAGAAAACCCGCGGGTCCGAGCGAGGCGGCCCGCAGGACGAGCACCGCGAGCGGCACGATCACGAGCGCCGTCACGACGAGCGACGTGATCGCCGCGCTCGTGCCGAACCCGGGCAGCACCGGCGCGTGGCGGCGCCGTCGCGTGCGGGTGGCCTGCGTCCGCAGCGGGCCGACGGTCGGGTTGGTGGCGAGGGCGATCATGGCTGGACTGTCGTCGCGCATCTCGGGAGCCTCACGCCCCCGCCGGCTGATAGATGGCGTCAAAGACGCCCCCCTCGCCGAAGAAGGTCTTCATGGCGGCTTCCCAGCCGCCGACGAGCGAGATATCGAAGGCATCGATAGCCGGCCACGACTCGCCCACGGCGGGAGTCGGCGGCTCCGCCCCCCAGGGCCGGTAGTGGTGCTTGGCGATGATCGCCCGCCCCTCCGGCGAATAGAGGAATCCCAGGTAGGCCTCGGCCGCATGGCGGGTGCTCTTGCGATCCACGTTCGAATCGACCACGGCGACCGGCGGATCGACGCGGATCGACCTCGGGGGATAGATGATCTCGAGCGCCCCCTTCGACTCCGCGACCTCGAGGTGGGCCTCGTTCTCGAACGTCAGGTGCACGTCGCCGATGCCCTTCTGCGAGAAGGTGGCCGTGGCCGCCCGGGCCCCGGTGTCGAGCACGGGCGTCCGCCGGTAGACCTCTGTGACGAACGCCTTCGCGTCGGCCTCGCTGCCGCCGGCCGCCAGCACGCTCCCCCACGCGGCGAGGAAGCTGTACTTGCCGTTGCCCGACGTCTTCGGATTGGGCGTGATGATCTCCACGTCGCCCTTCACGAGATCGGGCCAGTCGCGAATGCCCTTCGGGTTGCCCGTGCGGACCACGAAGACCACGACGGAGTGGTAGGGCACGGACTGGTTGTCGAACCGCTTCTGCCAGTCGGGACGCACGAGTCCCGACTTCGCCACCGCCTCCACGTCGGGCCAGACGGCGAGCGTGACCACGTCGGCCTCGAGACCGTCGATCACCGCGCGCGCCTGGCTGCCGGAGGCCGCATGCGACTGCTTGACGGACACCGCCCGGCCGTGCGTCTCCGCGTAGTGGCGGGCGAAGACATCGTTGATCTCGCGGTAGAGTTCCCGCGTCGGGTCGTACGACACGTTGAGGAGTTCGATCGCCGCCGTGCCCGTTCCACCCCGGTCGGCGGAACCGCAGCCAGCCACCCCGGCGACGAGGCCGGCGACCACGACGGCGAACCACGCTGACCGAGCCATCACGAAACCTCCAGGGAACCACACCAGGCAAAAAGACGCGTCACTCATGGGGGCAACTGTCGTGCCAACGATGGAAAACGCCGCCGCGAGCCCATCCATGGCCCGCCGCCCCCCCAGACCGTGCCCTTCCCACGATTCCGTCACATAACACGGCTTTTGATCCGTGATATATGATTGACGTCCGTGCCATCTGATTGTTTTGGTGAATCATGCCCAAATCCAAGGATCTGCCGTCGGCGGTGTGGCGCGAGGCCTGCCGACACATCGACATCGAGGAGTCCGTGGTCGCGATCGCGGCGGTGCTCGCGGACCACCTGCCGCTGCGCGCGATCGCGATCCTCCAGACCAATCCGACCGACCACACGGTCGAGACGCTCGCCGTCGGCGGGGCCGGCTCGCAGCTCCGCCCGGCCCCCCGCACCGAGCCGCTTTCACCATCGACGTGGCAACGGCTCCGGGCCTGGCTGCGGTCCGGCGATCTCGTCCGGGTGGCCACCGACGGCGACGCCGAGTGGCTGCGAGCGGCACTTCCGGCCGGACTCACCGGCGACCTCCTGGCCGCTCCCCTGCGCGGTGGCGCCGCTGCGGGCGTGGTCGTGCTGGTGCCCCGCGCTGCGGCCGGTTTTTCGGCCGCCCACGAGGCCGTGGTCCGAGACCTCCTCGAACCGCTCGCGGCGGCCCTCGAGAACGACGGACGCCTCCACGAGCTGCGGTCGCTCCGCGAGGCCGCCGAGGCGGACCGCCGCTCGCTTCTCTCCCGGCTCGGCCGCCAGGACGTCACCGAGGAGGTGGTCGGTGACCGGACCGGTCTTCGACACGTCATGGAGCGGGTCGAACTCGTGGCCCGCTCCGACGTGCCCGTCCTCATCCTCGGCGAGACCGGCACGGGCAAGGAAGTGGTGGCCCGGGCCATCCACTCGCGATCGGCCCGAGCGGAGGGTCCCTTCATCCGCGTCAATTGCGGCGCGATCCCGCCCGAGCTCGTCGACTCGCAGCTCTTCGGTCACGAGAAGGGGGCGTTCACCGGGGCGGCGGATCAGCATCATGGCTGGTTCGAGCGGGCCGACCGCGGCACGCTGTTTCTCGACGAGATCGGCGAACTCCCCCTGCCGGCCCAGGTGCGGCTCCTGCGGGTGCTCCAGGATCACCAGATCGAACGCGTGGGAGGCAAGGCGCCGGTCCACGTCGACGTGCGGATCGTCGCGGCCACCCATCGCGACCTCGCGGCCATGGTGAAGGAGCGGTCGTTCCGCGAGGATCTCTGGTACCGGATCAACGTCTTCCCCGTGCTGCTGCCCACGCTGCAGGAACGCGTCGAGGACATCCCGGCCCTCGTCCGGCACTTCGTGCAGCGGGCGGCCACCCGGTTCGGGCTCCCCGCGGTCGAACCCACCGTGGCCGACCTGCGGCTCCTCGCCGCCTACGACTGGCCCGGCAACATCCGCGAACTCGGGGCCGTGATCGACCGGGCCGCGATCCTCGGCGGCGGCCGCACGCTCGACGTGGCGACGGCCCTCGGTCTCGGCAGGCAGGTGGCCGTGCCCGCGGCAAGGCCGACCGACGCGACGCTCTACGAGGTCGTTCCCGAGGACGACGCGTGCGCGGTTCCCGACGACGTCGCCTCCCCGCCGGGCGGCATCGAGCCGCTCGCGACGGCGATGCGGCGGCACATCGAGCGGGCGCTCGCCGCCACGCGCGGCCGGGTCGAGGGCGCCCGCGGAGCGGCGGCCATCCTGAAGATCAACCCGCACACGCTGCGGGCCCGCATGCGGAAACTGGGCATCGAACCCGCCCGTTTTCGCCGTGAGACATAATCGGGGCGATCATGAAGCCAGATCCTCTCGCCGACGTCGTCTCCGGCCAGTACCGGAAGTGGGTCTACCCCGAGCCGATCGTGGACCTGCCCGCGTGGCTCGCCGGCAATTGGCAGTGGTTCGACCCCAGCCACGCCGGACGGATGTTCTGGCCCGACCGGGCCTCCAAGCCCGACATGCATATCCTCGTGGCCGGCTGCGGCACGAATCAGGCGGCTGTGTTCGCCCATACGAACCCTGGTGCGACCGTCGTGGCGATCGACGTCAGCCAGCCGTCGCTCGACCACCACCGCTTCCTGAAAGAGAAGCACGGGCTGCGGAACCTGGAGCTGTGCCTGCTCCCGATCGAGCAGTCCGACACGCTCGGCCGCGACTTCGACCTCGTCGTCTCCACCGGCGTGCTCCACCACATGGCCGACCCCAACGCCGGCATGAAGGCGCTCGCAGGATGCCTGAAGCCCGACGGCGTGGCGGCGATCATGCTCTACGCCCGCTACGGACGGATCGGCGTCGAAATCATGCAGGCGGTGTTCCGGGAGCTCGGCCTCTCGCAGGACGAGGCTTCGCTCTTCACGGTGAAGGAGGCGATCGCCCTCCTGCCCCAGGAGCACCCGGTCCGCAGCTACATCTCGATGGCCCCCGACCTTCGGTTCGACGCCGGCCTCGTGGACACGTTCCTCCACGGCCGTGACCGCAGCTACACGGTGGACGACTGCCTCGACCTCGTGGCCTCGGCCGGCCTCGTCTTCCAGGAGTGGTTCCTGAAGACGCCGTACGAGCCGCCCTGCCCGGCCGGCGGTGGGTTTTACAAGGCGGTGGCGGCGCTGCCCGAGCGCCGGCGGTGGTCGGTAATGGAGCGGATCAACACCCGCAACGGCTGCCACTTCTTCACGGCCTGCCGCGCGGACCGACCGCCGTCCACCTACCGGATCGACTTCGCCTCGCCCGCGATCCTCGATGCCGTGCCGTCGTTCCGGTACCGCTGCGGCCTCGATGGGAGCACGGTGTTCCGCCATGACTGGCGGCTCACCCTCGAGCCCGCTCACGCGGCCCTCGTGCGGCTCGTGGACGGCCGCCGCACGATCCGGGAGATCGTCGCAGAGGCGGAGCGGAACGGCGAGCTCGGCCACGGCAGCCAGGCCGACCACGAGTCGCTCGGCCGCACGCTCTTCCAGTCCCTCTGGCAGCGGGACTTCCTGGCCATGGGGCTCGCGGCATGATCCCGGGGAAGGCCGGCCGGCCGAGCATCTGCCTTGCCATGATCGTGCGCGACGAGGCGCACGTCATCCACGAGCTCGTCGCGGCGGTCGCGCCATACATCGACTCGTGGATGATCGTCGACACCGGCTCGACCGACGGCACGCAGGACGTCGTCCGCCGCCTCATGGCGGAGCGGGGCATTCCCGGGGAACTCCACGAGCGGCCCTGGAAGGATTTCGGCCACAACCGCACCGAGGCGATTGCGCTCGCCCAGGGCCGGTGCGACTACATCTGGATGATGGACGCCGACGACACGGTCGTGGGCACGATCGACTTCCGCGGACTCAAGGCCGATGGCTACACGATGCGTCTCCGCGACGGCACGACCTACTGGCGGCGGATGCTCTTTCGGAACGGCGTGCCCTGGCGCTACGCCGGCGTGCTCCACGAGGTCGCCGTGTGCGACGTACCGCACACGGAGGCACGGCTCGAAGGCGACTACCACGTCGAGTCACGGCGCCTCGGTACGCGGAACCGCGACCCCCTGAAATACGCCCGCGACGCCGCCGTGCTCCAGGCCGAGGTCGACCGCAATCCCGACGACCGGCGGAGCGTTTTTTATCTTGCCCAGAGCTACGCGTGGGCCGGCGACCTGACGAAGGCGCGGCAGTGGTTCGAGCGCCGTGCCGAGATGGGCGGCTGGGACGAGGAGGTCTACTACTCGCTCTTCAGGGCCGCGGAGGTCATGGAGGCGGCCGCCGAGCCGTGGCCGCTCGTGCAGGACGCCTACCTGCGGGCCTGGAACCGACGCCCCGCCCGCGCCGAGCCGCTCTACGCCATCGCCCGCCACTACCGGGTGAGCGAGCAGTATCGCCTCGGCCACCAGTTCGCCGCGTGGGCCGCGAACATCCCGCTGCCGCAGGACGACTCGCTGTTCGTGCGCACCGACCTATACGACTGGCGGGCACTCGACGAGCAGGCGGTCTGCGGGTCGTGGATCGGCAAGCACGCCGAGACCCTCGCGATCTGCCGGCGGCTGCTGGCCCGCACCGACCTCCCCGACGAGGACCGTCGGCGGATTACCGC
>JBJTPA010000137.1:0-3484 GCA_046074885.1 Planctomycetaceae bacterium | reverse complement strand
CCTCGATCGTCACCTGCAGGTCCTGGAGCCGGCGAAGCTGCTCGAGCAGGTCGGCGATCTCCTCGTGCACCTCCTGCGTCTGGCTGATGACGAGGCTCAGGTTCGTGTCGAAGGGCTTGATGGCGCCGGGGCCGCCCACCGTGTCCCAGGTCTGGGCGGCGACCGTGCTCTGGATGAGGTCGATGAGCGACTGGAAGTCGGCCTGCCCGCCGCCGACCGTCGGGGGACCGAACGGGATGGAGGGGATGGAGCCGGTCGACGGCGGGCCGCCGGACCGGCGGCCCGGGATCTGCGCCAGTGCCGCAGGCGAGACGTCGCCGCCGGCGGCCCGGTCCCGCGCGTTGAGGCCCTCCGGCAGCGGTCCCACCTGCACCGCGAGGGAGTTGCGGAGCGACGCCTGCGAGTAGCCGTCGCGGAGTGCGCCGGTGATGCCGAGGCCGTCCGAGGAGAAGTTGGGCACCGGGAGCACGAGGTCGGCGACCGGGTAGGTGACGGCGTAGACGTCGCCCCGCATGCTCTTCGGGCTCGTGACCTTGAGCACCTCGTCGCGGACGGCATATCCGAGGTGGAGCGGCTCGAGGATCAGCTTGAGCGCGCTCTTGAGCGAGATCGGCTGCTCGAGCGCGAGCGTGACCGGCGTGTCGCTGCGGACGTGCTCCTCGTCGAGGCCGGCGAGGTCGAGGTGCACCGCCA
Source organism: Planctomycetaceae bacterium (assembly GCA_046074885.1). Classification (GTDB taxonomy): domain Bacteria; phylum Planctomycetota; class Planctomycetia; order Pirellulales; family UBA1268; genus QWPN01. The sequence goes on along the minus strand of JBJTPA010000137.1, from coordinate 2,791 downwards.
CGTCGGCCTGCCGCCCGAGATCCTCGAGCACCTTGGAGAGCGGCTGGTCGCGGTACGTGGGCGCGACCTTGGAATCGAGCCGCCGTTGGATCTCGCGCTCGGCGGGCGAGGCCTGCGCCCGGGCCGCGGCCTGGAGCTCGCCGCGGACCCTGGTGAGGTCCCGCCAGTCCTTCGTGGCCGGAAACTCGATCGGCCCGGCGAAGGGCGTCGATGACCGCTCCGCGTCCTCGACGACGTCGAGGAACCCCGCCTGCTTGGCGGTGGCGAGCGACTGCTGGGCGTCGATCCGGCGGATGAGGCGGCTCTGGGCGACCAGCTGCCGGACGACGGCGTTGTCGGGGGCCAGTTCGCCGGCCTTCTTCGCGATCGCCTCGGCCTCCGGGAAACGCTGCTGGTCAACGAGCGAGTTGTATTCCTCCACGAGCATCGCGATCCGCTGGTCCACCTCGACCTTGCGGGCGCGATCGCGGTCGATCTCGGCCTCGATGCGGCTGTTCTGGGCCTCGAGGGCGAGCTCCGCGCGGCGCTTGCCGGTGGTTTCCTCGATGTCGCGCCGGGTCCGCTCGATCCGCCGCAGCAGGTGCTCCCGCGTGGTGGCGGGGAGACCCTGCCCCTCGACCTCCTTCGCCGTCGCGTCGAGCAGGGACAGCGCGTCGGCGGGCGACCGCTGGGAGAGCCGCTTGGCCTCCAGTTGCTTCGCCGCCACCTCGGCGGAGACGCGTGCCAGCGCGAGGGCGTCGGTGGTGCCGGCGGCCGCCGTCGGGGCCGGCTGCGGCGCGGGCTCGGCTCCGGTGCCCTGACCCGCGGCGCCGTCGATCGCCTGCCGGATCATCCTCCGCGCCGCCTCCGCGTCGCCGGCGGCGGGCCCGGGAAGCTCCTCGGCGAACGCCGGCACGTGCCAGACGGTCCCGAGAAGGACGATCCCGGAGGCCGTGAAGGTGCGGAGCGAGAATGCCATGGGGCCGGTTCCTCGGCTGGGTCTAGACCAGTGGGGGCGGGAGAAGTACCGGCGGCGTCCCCCGCGGGTCAAGCCGACCATGGGGTGCGGCACGGGCCCGGCCCGGCCCGCGTCGCCCCCCCGGATTGCCCGGCTTGCCGCCCCGGGCGGGATCCGCCGGCTCGTGCCGCGTCAGCTGGCCGTCGCCGCGCGGCGGGAGATCGCCTTCTCGACGGTGTCGAGCAACTGGTCGACGCGGAATGGCTTGAAGAGCACGAGGTCGATGCCCGCCTGCCGGGCCTTCACGATGGAGTGGCCGGGGTCGTAGCCGAATCCCGTCATGAGCACGAGCGGCACCGTGTCGAGGATCTCCTGGAGCCTCAGGAGGAGTTGGTAGCCGCTCATGTCGGGCAGGCGGATGTCGGTGATGATCACGTCGTAGGCGGCGCCCCCGCCCGTGCGCACGAGCGACGCCGCCTCGGCGCCGTCGCGGGCGGTCTCCACCACGCAGCCGTAGCGCTCGAGCAGCGCGTGCGCCGCGGCGCGGACCTGGTCGTCGGCATCCACGACCAGGATGCGGCGGCCGGCGAGCGCCGGCCGCCGGTCGCCGTGGCGGCGCTGGGCGTGGGCCACGCTCGGTGCCATCCGCTCCCCGACCCGCTGGATGACCTGCTTGATGTCGCGGGCGTTCTTCAGGATCCGCTGGAGCCGTTCGACGACGTCGGGTTCGTGGCCGATGTAGCGCTCCATCACGTTCACGGCGTCGTTGAGGATGTCGTCCACCGGCAGGGCCACGGCGCCGTGGATGGCCTCGATGCTCTCGGCCGTGGTCGAGGCCTTCTCGGCGACGAGCAGCTCGAGCGTGTTGACCGCGGCGGCCACGTCGCGGGAGAAGATCTCCAGGAACTGCAGGTCGGTCTCCGTGAAGCCGCCGGCCTCCGGGCTCTCCACGTTGAAGGTGCCGACCACCTCGTCGTGGAGCATGAGCGGCACCGTGATCGAGCTGCGGGCCCCCTTGCAGCCCTCGAGGTAGAGCGGGTCCTTCGTCGTGTCGTTGCAGAAGTAGCTGTGGCCCGTGGCCGCCACGAACCCGGTCACGCCGTTGTGCTCCGGCCGCGCGTAGAGGATGCGGGTCTCGGCCTCGGGCTGCATGCCCTCGGCGAGGAGCGGCTCGAGCCGGCCGGTCTGGCGATCGAGCAGGCGGATCTCGACGACGTCGAACTGCAGGAGATCCTTCGAGTAGTGGAGGATGTTGCTCTTGAGAAGCTCGATCCGCTCGGCGACCGTCATGTCGGCGAGCTCGGCCGGCGAGAGGTCGGCCAGCGTCCGGCCGGCGGCGTGGATCGCCGCGAGCTTCTGCTGCTCGAGGATCGTGGGCGTCACGTCGCGGACGGCCACGACTGCACGGGCCGATTCCGCCCCGCCCCCGTCGGCCGTGAAGGGGGGCGACGAGTGGACGTCGAAAAAGCGGCCGGACTCGGTTCGCACGGTGGCCCTGCCCGCGCGTCCCGCCGCCACCGCAATGCGAAATGGATCGAGTTCCGTAGCCGCCGTCGGTGAAGCGTTGAGCACCGCGAAGAGGTCGCGACCTTCGGCCGCGCACGCGCCACACCAGGCGGTGAGTCGGTCGTTCGACCAGTGCACGACGCACGTCGCGTCGACGAGCGCGATCCCGTCGGGGAGACCGGCGAGGATTGCGCGGTTCAACGTGGTTGCGTTGTCGTCGGCAGCACCTGCGGAAAAGCCGGACACCGAGCAGCCTCCAAACTGCGACGACACAACCGGAGTATAAATTCAACGCATGATGATGGCAAAAGACGCTGCCACGCGCGCCCGGAGCCAACTGCGTCCGGC
>JBJTPA010000136.1:0-3025 GCA_046074885.1 Planctomycetaceae bacterium | reverse complement strand
GCCAGCGGCGACCTCGACGCCTGGTTCGTCGGCGACGTGGGCCGCGACAACCTCGGCCTCTACCGCCGCGACTTCACCTACCCCGGCTACCCGAGCCGCACGTTCCGCGGCCGGTCGTTCTGGCGGCACCGCCAGGATCTCGGCGCCGGCTGGCAGGCCCGCGCCACCGCCGGCTGGATCAGTGACATGAACTTCCTCGAGGAGTACTACGAGGCGGAGTGGGAGGAAGGCTACGAGCAGCGGACCTGGCTCGACCTGCGGTGGCCGATCGAGAATCGCGAACTACGGCTGCTCACGAGCGTGCGGCTCGACCAGTTCTTCACGCAGACGGAATGGTGGCCGCGGCTCGACCACTACTTCCTGGGGCAGCCGCTCCTCGGCGACGCGGTGACCTGGTACGAGCACTCGGGGCTCGCCTATGCGCGGCAGAACCTGCCGCAGGCACCGACCACCGGCCAGGGGCTGCCCGTCTGGACGACGTTGCCCTACGAGAACAACGTGATCGGCGAGCGATTCTCGACCCGCCAGGAGCTCGACCTGCCCTTTCAGGCTGGGGCGGTGAAGATCGTTCCCTACGCGCTCGGCGAACTGGCCCACTGGGGCCAGGACATCACCCAGTCGCCGATCGACCGGGCCTACGGACAGGTCGGCATCCGCGCCTCGCTGCCGATGTGGACGGCGGACAACACGGTGGAGAGCCGCCTCTGGAACGTGCACGGCCTGGCGCACAAGGTCGTCTTCGAGGGCGAGTTCTCCTACGCCGACTCGACGCAGTCGATCGACCAGTTTCCGCTCTACGACCAGATCGACGACGACGCGATCAACCAGTACCGCCGCAACATCCCCTACTGGGACTACGGCGCCGTGCCGGGCAGCCCGCTGCCGCTGCCGGCGTCGGTCGTGTTCGGGCCCGACATGAAGTACGACCCGCGGACCTACGCCGTCCGCCGCGGCATGGGTGGCTGGGTGACCGGGCCCACCGAGATCGCCAACGACCTCACGGCCTTCCGCGTGGCGGCCCGGCAGCGATGGCAGACGAAGCGCGGCCCCGCGGGGGCCCGGCGGATCATCGACTGGATCACGTTCGACGTGGACGGCGAGTTCTTCCCCGTGGCCAGCCAGAACTTCGGCCAGGTGCTCGGCCTCTGGCAGTACGACTTCCGCTGGCACGTCGGCGACCGCACGGCCGTGCTCTCGTCCGCCGACGTCGACTTCTTCACCGGCGGCCAGCAGCTCTACACCGTCGGCGCGCTTCTCAACCGCACGCCCCGGGGCAGCTTCTACATCGGCTTCAACCAGTTTGGCGGTCCGTTCAACGCCTCCGTGCTCACGGGCTCCTACACCTACCGCATGAGCCCCAAGTGGGCGAGTTCCTTCGGCACGGCTGTGAACCTCACGGGCAACAACATCGGCCAGCAGTTCCAGCTCGTGCGGATCGGCGAGTCGTTCCTGATGACGTTCGGCTTCAACGTGGACTACAGCCGCAACAACGTGGGCATCACGTTCAACCTCGAGCCGCGATTCCTGTCGCGGACGCAGTTCGCCAGCCGCTCGGGCATCGACATCCCGGTGGCGGGCGCCTACGGGCTCGAGTAGCGGCCGGCGCGGCGGAACCGGATGGTCAGGCCCGTCCCGGTTCCCGACAGTCCCGGGGCGAACGGGCAGGAGCGGACATGCACAGTGCGATCGTGCTGGCGGAGGAGTCGTGGATCGCGGCGCGGGCGCTCGCGGCCTGGCTCGATTCCGGGCAACGGGTCGCCAAGGTGCGGTGCCGCGACCGCTCGTCGCTGACCCGCCCGGTCCGGCAGCCGCTGGCCGTGATGTTTCCCGCGTGGAGCGTGCGGCGGCTCCTGCGCGCCCACGGGATCCCGCTGCGCCGCGTGCCGCCCTTGCGCACGTGGACGGCGGCCCTGGGGGGGGGAGCCGCCGCCGCGACCGCGAGGGCCGCATGACGCACGAGATCGCGATCCGTTGCGAGCATGTCTCCCGCGACCGCCGCACCGTGCGCATCGTGTTCGAGCGCGACGGCCGCCCGTGGCTGCGGACCTTCTTCCGCTCCTCCGGCCCGCCCCTGCGGCCCGGCGGCGACGCGCTGCTCTGCCTGGGGCTCCTGCCCGCCGTCGAACTCGGCTGCCGCCTGCGGATCGATGGGCCCGTGGACCGTGGCCTCCTGGCCGCGAGCGGCCGCGTGCAACGGCTCGTGGCGGGCTGGGCGCCGGGCTGCCGACCGGTCGAGGTGCGAGCCGACGTCACCGACACCACGTACCCGGCGGGCCGCGGCCACGGGCTCTTCTTCTCCTGCGGCGTGGACTCGGCCTACTCGCTCGCGGTCAACCGCGGCCTGGTGGACGGCCTCGTCACGATCGTCGGCGCCGACGTGTCCCTCGACGACCGTGACCGGGCCGCGTGGCTCGCGGGCCTCGCGCGGCGCGTCGCCGCCGCGCGAGGCGTCGAGGCGACGATCATCGAGACCGATCTGCCGGCCGTCATGCATCCGTACCTCGGCTGGATCGAGTACCACGGCTCGGTGCTGGCCGCCATCCGTCACCTGCTGGCCGATCGCTTCGCGACGATGCGCGTGGCCTCGTCGGCCGACGCCGAGACGGAGTGGGACGCGCCGTGGGGCTCGCACCCCGGCATCGACCCGCTGCTGGTCACCGCCGGGGCGGTGACCATGCTCGACGGGGCCGTCACCAGGCCGCTGAAGATCGCCCGGCTCGTCGAGGAGCCGGACCTGCTGGCGAGTCTCCGCGTCTGCTACCACGGCGGCCCAAACTGCGGCACGTGCTGCAAGTGCGTGATGACCCGGCTGTGCCTCGCGGTGCTCGCCGGCGGGCGGCCGGTGCCGAGCTTTCCGCCGGGTGTGCCGCCGATCGACCGTGCGGCGCTCGCCGTGGACGACACGAGCGTTCGCAACGACCGGCTCTCGCTGCGGGATGCGGCCGCCGCGGCCGGCGGCCACGACGACCTCGTGGCGGCGCTCGACGCCGCGGTGGCCGACTTCGATCACCTGTCAAGCGTACAA